>JAFROA010000290.1 GCA_017429885.1 Bacteroidales bacterium
ACTTGACACGGATACGTACTTGGTCGCCTAGACGGTAAATCTTCTTGGTGCGCTTGCCAACAATCCTGTAGTTATCCTCATCAAACTCAAAGAAGTCTGAGCGCATTTCCCGGAGGGCTACCATTCCCTCAATCATCTCAGGCTTGATCTCCACATACATTCCCCACTCCGTGAGACCGGATACAACTCCGTCAAATTCCTGCCCGATCTTGTCGATCATGTACTCGATCAGCTTATACTTGATGCTGTCACGCTCGGCGTTGGCCGCTATCTGCTCCCTCTCGGACGCATGCTGGCACTGAGCCTCGTAATAGTCCTTATTCTGGCTCTCCCGATTGTCAAGGTACATGGCAAGGAGCCTGTGGACCATGGTGTCTGGATAGCGACGGATCGGGGATGTGAAATGGGTATAGAACTTGAACGCCAAACCATAGTGGCCGATGTTCTCAGTGGAATAAATAGCCTTTGCCATAGAGCGGAGGGCTATCATCTGGAAAGCGTCCCGCTCAGGAGTGTCCTTAGAATCGGAAAGCAAGTTGTTCAGCGACTTAGCGATGTCACGCCCTGTCGTGACCGGCCCCATCTTGTAGCCGAAATTGCCCACGAACTTACCCAGGCTGGCGATTTTCTCCATATTCGGCTCATCATGGATACGATATATGAATGTCTTGGCGTTCTTGTCCTCCCTGCCGTTCATCTTGCCTGATGTGGCGATGAACTCGGCGACAGACTTGTTGGCCAAAAGCATGAATTCCTCTATCAGCCAGTTGGCTTCCTTGGAGACTTTCTCATATACCCTCACCGGCTTACCCTTCTCATCAACCTCAACCTTCATCTCCGGTCTCTCAAAACTGATAGCGCCTGATGAGAAACGTCTCTTGCGCATGATGGCGGCTAACTTGTTCAACTCGAGGACAGCCTCACGTATCTCCTGGGTCAGCGCCGGATCCTCAGGCTCCTTGCCCTCGGTCTCAATGATTCTCTGGGCACCCTCATAATCAAAGCGATAGTCAGAACGGATCACTGTTCTTCCAAACCAGCGATCGACCACATTGGCGTCCGGAGTGATCTCAAATACCGCCGAGAAAGTCAGTTTATCCTCGTTAGGACGCAAGGAACAAAGCTTATTGGAAAGCTTCTCCGGAAGCATAGGGACTGTCCTGTCCACGAGATATACGGAAGTACCCCTCGCCTGCGCCTCCTGATCCATTACGGATCCTGGCTTGACATAATATGAGACATCAGCAATATGCACTCCAACCTCGTAATTGCCGTTCTTCAACTTGACCAGTGACAACGCATCATCAAAATCCTTAGCGTCAGTCGGGTCAATAGTGAATGTCAGGGTGCCGCGGAAGTCCTTACGGCCTTTCAAATCCTTGTCGGTGATCTCCTCTGAGATCTTGTCGGCCGCATTCTCCACCTCCGGAGCGAACCTATATGGAAGTCCATATTCAGCCAGGATAGCGTGCATCTCTGTCTCATTTGCGCCAGGCTCACCAAGCACATCAGAGACATATCCATGGGGATTAGGTTCTTTCCTGTCCCAGCCGTCAATGATGGCCGCAACCTTCATTCCTTTCTTAGCCCCTTCCGGAAGTGTGTCAAAATCAACGGATATGTCATAAGGCATAGTCCTTGACTGCATGATCACCCAAGCCTGTTTTCCGACAATGTGGAGTATTCCCACGAACGGAGTCTTGCTCCTCTCGACAATCTCTATAATCTCACCTTCCCTGCGTCTGCCTCCGTCCTTACCTTGCTGCCGGCCACCCTTGATCCTAGGGGCTATCACAGCCTTCTTCTCTTTAGTGACAACGCATCTGACGATGTCCCCGTTCAGGGCTCCTCTTGTCTTTGCCGCCCTGACGAAAACATCATTATCTTTATCTCCTCCTTCCGGGACGACGAAGACAAAACCGTCCCTGCTCATCTGGACCTTTCCGGTCACTTCCTCAAATTTCCGCTTACCACCCTGCCTCGAGCCGAATTGTTTCTCACGACTTTTCTTGAGGGCTTGTCTTCCTCCTTTGGCGCCACCTTGGCGCTGGTTTCCTCTTTTCATCTTATAATCTTAAAATCTATGCAAAGTTAGCAATTTCCAGCCAAAGGCATAGCCTTGAAACATGATAATGATTATCTTTGTGTGATAGATTGAATCTTTAAAAACATCTTCCCATATGGCAGACATCAAAAAAGACAGCAGAATCGTCCTGACCTTGGACGCCGGCGGCACCAACATGGTGTTCGGAGCGATGAAGGGCGGAGAGTATCACGGTGACACAATAACCCTTCCCTCGAACTCAGGCAATCTCGACCTTTGCCTCCAAGCGATGGTTTTGGGTTTCGCCACCATCATAGAGAGGCTCGGTGATGAGAAGCCGGTGGCCATAAGTTTCGCTTTCCCTGGCCCTGCGGACTATCCTAACGGAATCATCGGTGGCTTCCTCCCCAACTTCCCTTCTTTCAGGGACGGTGTGGCCCTGGGACCCTTCCTTCAGAAGAAGTTCGGTATCCCGGTGTTCATTAACAATGATGGCGATCTTTACGCCTATGGCGAGGCTCTTGGCGGAGCTCTTCCCGAGGTCAACAAGAGGCTGGAGGAGGCAGGATGCTCTAAGCGTTACCACAATCTCATCGGTTACACTTTCGGTACAGGTTTCGGTGTCGGTACCGTGATAGACGGCCGACTCAACCGGGGAGACAATTCCTGCGTCGAGACATTCTGCCTCAAGCATCCCGATATGCCAGACATAATAGTCGAGGATGGAGTCGCCATTCGTGCTGTCAAGAGGGTTTATGGAGAGCTTTCCGGCAATCCCAGCCATGGTCTTGAACCGAAGGAAATTGGCGCTATAGCGAAGGGAACAGCTCCCGGTGACCGTGAGGCGGCGATCAAGGCATTCGATAAAATGGGAGAGGTCGCAGGCGACGCTATCGCCACTGCGGTCACTCTGATTGACGGTCTGGTCGTGATAGGAGGCGGAATCATGAATAACCACGAGTTCCTGATGCCAGGAATACTCCGCACTATGCGCTCTAAGATGCATCAATTGACCGGTGAGGAACTCAACAGGGTGCAGATGAAGGTCTACAATCTTGACGATCCCTCGGAGTTCGTGGACTTCGCCCGCGGCGAGGCCAGGAAGCTGAAAGTTTACGGCAGTGATGATGAGGTGGTCTACGACCCTCAGAAGAGAATCGGAATAATGCGCTCAAAGATTGGCGCGAGCAAGGCCATCTCTCTCGGAGCCTATGCTTTCGCCCTTTCAGAACTTGACAAATAGGAGGTTTTGAGATGTATCCCCTAAAATTCAAGCCTTACCTTTGCGAAAAGGTCTGGGGCGGAGAGAAGATTGCCCCTTTCAAAGGAATATTCACAACCAGGAACCGCATCGGTGAAAGCTGGGAGATTTCAGCGGTAGAGGGTCATGTGTCTGTGGTCGAGAATGGCCCGCTAGCCGGGAAGTCGTTGACAGACATTATGAAAGAGAATGGAGCGGAACTCGCCGGAAAGAAGGTTGTGGCTAAGACAGGGACCGAATTCCCTCTCCTGATCAAGTTCATCGATGCCAAGCAGGATCTCTCTGTCCAAGTCCATCCGACTGATGAGCTGGCCGCCAGGATAGCTCCGGGGCAGAAGGGAAAGACCGAGATGTGGTATGTCGTGGGAGCGGACAAGGGAGCCAAACTCTTGAGCGGCCTCACCCAAGAGATCACGCCGGAAGAATATGAGGAAAAGGTGAATGACAACACCATCACCGATGTCCTCGGACATTATCAGGTGCATCCCGGAGACGTGTTCTTCCTTCCTGCCGGACGTATTCATGCCATTGGAGCCGGCTCTTTCGTGGCGGAGATCCAGCAGACCTCTGACATTACCTACAGGATTTATGATTATGGCCGCCTTGGACTTGACGGCAAGCCACGCGAGCTTCATCTTGAGAAGGCCAAGGAGGCCATAGACTACACTGTCTATCCCGACTATAGGACCAATTATACCCCCACAAAAAATGTCGAGACTCCGCTCGTCAGCTGCAAGTATTTCACCACCAACCTGTTCGATCTGAACAAGATGGTCTCAAAGAATCTTTCGGCACTCGACTCATTCGTCGTGGTCATGTGCGTGGCCGGAAAGGGAGTTTTGGTTGACAACGAAGGTGACGGCAGTGTTCACCGTCTTGATCTCAAACAGGGCGAGACCGTTCTTGTTCCCGCCACATCCAGTACCATCGAGTTTCATCCTGACGGTGAAATGACATGCCTGGCCAGTTTCATAGAGTAACCGGCCAGGCATAATCTCTATTCATACCTACTTGAAAAGGAAGCTGACTCCGATATTGAAGGAGTTCCTGTAGGCCATCTCATCGTCGTACTTCAAGTCCTTGTTGTCCTTCAAGCACTTGGTGATACCGAAATCATAACCTCCGCGAAGCACGACAGCATCCGCGATAGTTATTCCCACACCTACGCCCCACTGAGCGTCAATTGGCCTTATGCTGGGGTAGGTTTTACCTGTGCTGAAGGAATTGCCTCCAACTCCCAAGTTGAGACGAGGACCAGTGAATACAGCAAATCCAAATCCCGAATCACTCGTCGGGAATGTGAATTTCAGATTGACAGGGATGTTGAAGTAATTGCAATGGTAGGACTTGTTCTTCTTATCATCAGAATCTCCGAAAGTGAAAGACTTCCCATAATGAACAATGTTGAGACCTGGCTCCAAGGTCAAGCCCTCAATTGATGAGAACGGATAGTCCAAAATCACTCCGAAATAGAATCCCGGCAGAGGCTGAAAGCCCCAGCCTTTGGCTTTATCAGCACCCTCCCCGGAAAGGCTCATCATAGAGAAACCTCCGCCAAAAGACCATACACCATCGATGTTCGAGATCTGGCCGAATGTCTTTGGGCCGGCAAGGAGCAACAGCGCTCCCATTAGTGTGACCAATACTTTCTTCATAGTCATGAATATTTAATTTCTATTTAATTACTTAATCTGAGGAAGACCGAGATCCTTGAACGTACGAGGCGCCGGCTTTCCAGGGAGATCCTTGTGGGACTTCTGGGTCTTGATCTGCTCGAGGGCGACCTCAATGGCCTTCAGGAGCTGCTCGTCAGTGCCGGCGTACTCCTTGATCGGGTCATTGTCCAAAAGGATGTCAGGATCGACACCATGATTCTCTATGATCCACTCACCTGTGTTGGGATCGTAACTGGTGGATCCCGGGACTCTCACGTCAGTCCCGTCCATGTAAGGCAGTGAGCCACCGATTCCGATGATACCACCCCATGTCCTGGTACCGATGACGGTACCAAGGTTGTTGGCTTTGAAGCCCCAAGGGAAGAGGTCTCCGTCAGAAGCGGAATACTTATTGATCAGCAACACCTTAGGTCCAACATGCGCTCCATCTGGAATGGTGCTGACACGGTTGGATCCGCGGCCGGCGTTCATCCTGTAGACAGTCCTTTGGAGACGCTCGATGATCATCGGGGAAACGTTACCGCCACCGTTCTCACGATCGTCGATGATGAGAGCCTCCTTATCAAGCTGAGGATACCAGTAACGGGCGAACTCGTTCAGACCTTCTGCGCCCATGTCAGGAATGTAGATATAGCCGACCTTGCCGCCAGACTTCTCCTCGACGGTCTTGATGTTCTTGAGAATCCACTCGTAATGCTCGAGAGGATACTCATCGCTAATCGGCCTGACCACGACCTTGCGGCCTCCCTCGACGGCTTTCTTATTGACAGTCAACTCGATGAGTTTGTCAGCCTTGCCAATGAGGAGCTTGTAGATATTATCGACATCCTTCAGAGACTTGCCATTAATGGCCGTGATATAATCACCCTCAACGATTTCCATTCCAGGCTCAGTCAGAGGGCTGCGGAGCTCAGGCCTATAGGTCGCACCCGCATAGATGTGATCAATCTTGAAATACCCCTTATCCTTGCTGACCTTTGCCCCAAGAAGTCCCATCGGGATACGCTCAGGCTTAGGATAGGAACCGGGAGTGACATAAGCGTGGCCGCTAGCCACCTCAGCTATCATACCTCCGAGAATATAATTAAGATCAAGGCGAGTCTTGACATAAGGAAGGAGAGGCTCGTATTTGGCCTTGACACCCTTCCAGTCACGCCCGTGCATATTCTCAGTGTAGTAACCGTCTCGGAATGCCCTCCAAACCTCGTTGTAAATCTGAGGCCACTCCTGGGCGTAATCGATAGTGGCGTACATGTTGTCAGCGTCAATCTCCTCGCCACCACCAACTTTCGGAGACGGGAAATTAACGACCGTCGTCTTGCCCCTGGAAGATAGGATAGCCTTCTTGTCTCCAAGTCTGTAGCTGATCATTCCATCTGCGCAATCCTCGGTCTTTCCGGAAGCGAAGTCGTAAGTCTTGACAGCGCCACCACCAAAGCCTCCTCCGAAGCCTCCGCGGCCTCCACCCATGGCTCCTCCGGTGAACCATACCTTCTTACCATCGCTGAAGAACACCCTGCCGCTGACAGGAAGTTTAACGACTCTGTCAAT
Source organism: Bacteroidales bacterium (assembly GCA_017429885.1). Taxonomy (GTDB): domain Bacteria; phylum Bacteroidota; class Bacteroidia; order Bacteroidales; family UBA932; genus Cryptobacteroides. The sequence continues at coordinate 6,533 of JAFROA010000290.1, forward strand.
AAGGCCGTCTGGATCGATCTTGGTCTCGGCGACCTTCTTCTCACCTTTGTCACCAGGTTTCTCACCAGGTTTGGCACCGGGGCCATCAGGGCGTCCAGGACGCTCTGGAGCCGCCTTCTCATCTTCCTTGGCGGGAGAAGTCTCGCTGTCGGAAGGCATCAAAGGAGACGGGGTGTCCTTCGCGAGCATAACCATGTAGGTGCCAGACATATCGCTGTAAGCATAGTTCCACTCGATGCGGCTATAAATCGGGGTGAGATCCCTTTGGGCGGTGAATATCAAGTATTTCCCATCGGAGGAGAACATCGGGGAACCCGAATCGTACCATTTCTCGGTGACAGGGAACGACTTACCGGTGGAAAGGTTCTGGATATAGATGATACTCATGTCGTTGTCCGCCCGCTTTGTGTAGGCGATCCATTTGCTGTCGGGTGAGAAAGCGACTCCATAGAGACCTCCATCAGGGCTGGAGTAGACAACATTCTTCGCCTTTGTGGCCGGATCAACCTCGACAAGACGGTTCTTGCGGTCGGTGTAATAGATATGCTTGCCGTCCGGAGCCCACATCAAATTGCTGATGTAAGTGTCGTTATCCTTTGTGGCCTGAACAGTGGTCCCTGTGGCAGGCTCATAAAGATACACCTCATTCTCACCGGTGGAATCGCCGATGTAGGCTATATATTTGCCGTCAGGACTCCATGAAGCGCCTCTTTCATTGGCGCCAGGAGTCTGGGAAATATTCCTTGTGATACCCTTGCCCACAGGCACGTCGAAGACCTCTCCACGGGCAATCACTGCCGCTCTCTTGCCATCAGGAGATACGCTGAAACCTCTTCCGCTGACCTTCTTATACTCGGTACGAGAATATACCAAGTCGGAAGCGAGGGTGATATGGATCTGCTCAGCCTTCTTCGTGGCGGGATCGAGTTTGTAAAGGAAGCCTCCCTTCTCGAAAATGACCAACTTACCATTGGTGCTGGGGAACTTCACGTCGAAATCATCGAAATTGGTGACCTTGGAAGTGGCCTTCGTCTTGGTGTTATAAACAAAGACATTCATCGTCATGTCTCGGTCAGAGACGAAATAAATCTCATCACCCACCCACATCGGGAAGATGTCCTGGGCGTCGTTATCCGTGATCTTCTCAACCTTTTTACCGTCATATACCCAGACCTCGTCGGCCATTCCGCCGCGATAGTACTTCCAGGTGCGGAACTCCCTCATCACACGGTTATAAGCCAGTTTCTTGCCATCCGGGGAATAGCTGCAGAAACCACCTTCGGGAAGAGGCAACTCCTCAGGCATTCCTCCGTTGATGGAGACTTTCCATAATTTTCCGGGGAAGCCGTCACCAGTCCTGTTGCGGTATATGACATATTTCCCGTCAACAGTCCAACCCATGACTATATTATTGGGTCCCATACGGTCACCAAGGTCGTCACGGCCATTGGTGGCGGTGTAGGTAAGACGCACGGGCTCTCCGCCGGTGGCGGGAATAATATAAACTTCCCTGTTGCCGTCATACTCACCTGTGAAGGCTATAGTCTTCCCGTCCGGGGAATATCTCGCGAACATCTCGTAACCAATGTGCGAGGTGAGACGCTTCGCCTCGCCTCCGGCAAGGGGAGCTGTGAACAAATCTCCAGCATAGGAGAAAACGACATCGGTTCCGTTTGTGGCGGGGAACCTGAGCAGGCGGGCCTCATCAGCCTTCGCCGGGAAGGTGAAAGCAAGGCCACACGCCAGGACCATCAAAAGGATTCTTTTCATAAATAATATGATTTAAAACAATTGTCTATTCAAGGCCTCTAGCTCTAAGCAAGGCTCCAGGATCGGGCTGCGTGCGACGGAACATCATGTAAAGCACCATCGGCTCCTCACTACCTCCCCTCTCAAGGAAAGTCTGGCGGAACTTCGCTGCCACGGCAGGATTGTAAATCCCGTTCTCCTCGAAATATTCAAAAGCGTCTTTATCAAGCACTTCCGCCCAAAGATAGCTATAGTAACCAGCGCTGTAACCGCTATTGAATATGTGGTTGAAATAGGTCGTGCGGTAGCGGGGTATAATCTCGCCGGGAAGACCCATCTCCTTGCAGACCTTATCCTCGAAAGCGGCAACATTGGCAGCCTGGTCTCCCTCGCTCATTTTCGCCAAGTCCTCAAGAGTTAACTCATGCCATTTCATATCCAGAATCGACGCCGCACAAAGCTCCGCTGTCATGAAGCCCTGGTTGAACTTGCGGGAGTTGTTTATCTTAGCCACAAGAGAATCGGGGATAACCTCCCCTGTCTGGTAGTGCTTCGCATACATGGCGAGAATCTCGGGCTGGAAAGCCCAGTTCTCGTTGAACTGAGAGAAGGTCTCCACGAAGTCACGCTTGACGCTTGTTCCACTCACTGATTTATAGGCGCACTTCGTCAAAAGCCCATGCAATCCGTGGCCGAACTCATGGAAAACGGTCTCCACATTGTCAATGGTCAGAAGTCCCGGCTCAGTCTCAGTCGGAGGATTCATATTACCGACATTGACCACGATGGGACGCACGTCATTACCATCCTTGTCGAGATACTGGTCACGGAAAACATTCATCCACGCACCACCTCTCTTTGAGGAGCGGGGGAAATAGTCGGTCATGAATATTCCGAGAAGGCTACCGTCAGAGTCTGTGACTTTAAAGGTCTCGACAGCGGGATTGTACACGGGGACACCCTCCAACGGCTCCACATTGATGCCATATATCTTATGAGCGGCGGCGAAAATACCCTCCCTGACATTCTCCATCTTGAAATATGGCTTGGTCTGGCTCTCATCAAGGGCATACTTGCGAGCCCTGACCTTATCAGCATAATAGAACCAATCCCAAGGCTGGATGCTCGATCCCTTCGGAAGCTTACCTGCAGCGATATCCTCATCCATAATCTTCTGCATATCAGCGACTTCCTCTTTAGCCTTCACGTTGGCGGATTTTTGGATTTTGTCAAGGAACTCATCCACCGTAGCCGGATTTCCAGCCATCTGGTCGTCAAGCTGATAGGCGGCGAAAGAGTCGAAACCAAGCATCTTGGCTTTCTCGGCGCGGAGTTTCAAGATGTCAAGGGCGAGCGCCTTATTGTCATACTCGTTGCCATTGTTGCCCCTTGATGAATATGCCTTGAACATTTCCTCCCTGCGGGAGCGATCCTCGCAGGATGTCATCTCGTCGGTATAGGACGAGACGGGAATCCCGAACTTGTCCTTGAAAGCGTTATTCTCAGCGAGAAGGTTGGTTCCGAATTTCTGCTGGAGACCGGCGATCTTGATGTTGATTTCCTTCAGACGCTCCTGTGAGGCCTCATCCAGATCAACTCCATTGCGGGTGAAACTCTTATATAGGTTTTTAAGGACCATCTGCTGCTCTCTTGTCAAGGCGCTCTGATCAGCCTCGTAAATCACCTTGACCCTCTCGAAGAACTTCTTGTTCATTGAGATGGAGTTATCAAGGGCGGTAAGAAGCTCGGTTGCCTCCTCGGCGACTTTCTCCATCTCGGGACCGCCATCTGTCTCTTGGAGATTGAACAGCACTCCCGTGACCTTCTCGAGGATTTCCCCTGACTGCTCATAAGGATCGATAGTGTTCTTGAAAGTCGGAGCCTCCGGATTACTCAAGATCGCTTCCAATTCCTTCTCCTGTTGCTCAATACCGGCCTTGACGGCGGGAATATAATCAGCAAGGGTTATCTTATCGAACGGCGGGATGCCGTAGGGGGTGTCCCATTCCTGCAAGAACGGGTTCTTGGGTGTACAAGCTGTCATCGCCACAATCACTCCTATCGCTAATGTTGTTTTTCTCATAATGTATGATCTATTGGATCTTGACGCCGTCAAGGTCAATTAGGGTAAACTGGGCCGCACCGTTGTAGTTGGTCAGGATGCCGGTCACATTGACCTTGGCTCCGCCAAGAATTATCTGATCAATCGGTGTGTCAGAGAACTTCGCATATCCGCTGGAACGGATCTGGATCTGAAGGTTACTACCATTGGACTTGGGCATATTGAAATACTGGCTCACAGCATAGGCTCCCGCATTATTGATCAGCTCAGTACGATGGTCGCTGACCGTTCCATAGTTGTAATCACCGGAATTGCCGATCTTGGCGGAATCCCAGACACCCCACTGAAGATACGTCTTCATCTGCTGAGCACTGAAAGCCCAAGTGGTCACTCCCCACTGCTGGTCCGAGAGGAACAGTCGGTTGGAAGAGGCCTTCTTGTCGGCATTGCTGTCAAGATAGATAAGTACAAAAATCTCCTTGCCATAAGTCAACCCGTTGAGAGTCACCAGTTTCCCGAAAAGCGGACCTTTATATCCCATTTTCAGGTTAGAGTCAATCTCATCCGCTGTGACCACCTGGGGAGACAAGGGGCTTCCCTTTGGACCCTTGAACACATGCGAGGCGATAATGCTCTTCACGTCAATATATGCGGTCTCATATTCCCCGGTCGGATCCTCCATACCAATCTGGAGCATTCCACCGTAGTTGCCAAGGGCGAGACCCTGGCATTTGACATATAACATCTGCCCGACTTTATAGTCATTGTACAGCGCTGAGTTGCCAATCTTGACCTCGATCGCTCCGGTCTCATCCTGGATGTAAAGGGAGCGGTAGATGTTTCCGGAAGCGTCAGAGGAAATCACCTGGCCTCCAATGATGATGTCCTGCTCGATGTGTACGGGCTTCCCTTGATAAAGGGCCTTCAAGCCGGCTATGGTGGTGTTAGGCTGCATTGTGGCGGCAGCCGGTTCGGCCGGTTCACCCTGATTGCCCAAAACGGGTTCCCACTCTTGGCAGGAAATAACTGTGAATGAGAGCGCTATCGCTATTGAATATATTAACTTTCTCATAATCGTGTCTCCTGCTTTAGAATCTGAAATAAAGGTTCAGCATATAATTGAAACCAGACATGTAGAAATACTTCGGATCGAAGTTATAGTAGCGGCTCTTGCTGACAGTGTTGTCGACCATCCTGGTCTGCTCGAAACCGCCGGTCTTGACATCCGTCTTATTAAGGATGTTCTTTGCGTTGAGCGAGAATCCAAGCTGGTATTTTCTCTGGATGTACCAGGACTTACCCACACTGAAGTTCACAAGCCAGGCCGGATCGAATTTCTCCTGTGAAGTCATAGCCTCGACCTCTTCAGGAGTGATGGTCTTGTCTGGACCCGCCGTGGCGTAGTCTGTGCGGCTCAACGGACTCATATCGAGATACGAATTGGCGAAATAATCCACGTCCGCATCTATGAACCAGTAATTGTGGAAATAAGACAATCCGAGGCTTCCGGCAATCTGTGGCGTGCTGGGCACGTAATGCTTCTGATATGTCCCATCCGTTTTCGGAGTACCCTTCCAGTAAGGGACGGGAAGGTTCGAATAGATCGGGGAAGCGTTATTGTCGACAGTCGCTGTCAGGATCGGGGTAGATGTGTAGATATATTCTCCTGCCGTGAAGGCGCCGACCACAGAAAGCCCGCTCAATGGAGTCGGAACCTCGAAGCCCAATTCCATTCCCGTGTGCCTCTCATCGATGCCGCTGAGGGCGAAGTTTCCGAATGAGTTGTTGAGGTCGTAATACACGCTCATCACGTCTGTCTGGTCGGTGATATTAGTGTAGAACCCGGTGATACGAAGGCTGTATCCGTTTGTGGCGTACATGTAGTTCAAGTCCGCGGAAAGCGCCTTTGTGTTCTCGATTCCCTTGATAAGGGTGTTCCTGGTCCTCGGGGCAACGAAAGCCTTATCGAAATACGGGGCCTCGCTGGAATAACCTGCGTTGGCGTAGATCCTGTGTCCACCTGTCAAGGTGTAGGTCAGGTTGATTTTGCCGGCGTAGGTAAGGAACGAGCTCTTCTCTGAATTGCCCTTGGAAGTGATCGGGGATCCGTCTTCCTCGTAAGAAGTGTAGATGTCATCTCCTATTTGGATAGGGTTCCCGTCGTCATCCAGACCAGGGAAAAGTCCCTTACGGACAAGACCCTCCCTCCAGAATGAGTTGGATCCCAACCTGCCGCCTACTGTCACGTCAAGACCGCCGAAAGCGAACTTGCCGGTAGCCCAGGCTTCCCCTTTAAGAAGGTGAGCATAGTAGTCATAACCATATTTGTCACCCACCTTCAGTTTGCGGGCCTCACCGTGGGAAAGATAGTAGTCAAGGTCGTTCTGAACCCTGATGGCTGATGCGGAATAATCCCTCTCAGCGAACTGGTCAACATCAAGGAAATAACTTCCTCCGAGCAGGTCGTTGATTGACTTGTAGTATTCTGTGCGGTTGTATTTTGCGTTGAAACCAGCCCTTACAGCGATGCCTGTCTTAGGTTTCCAAAGGATACTTGTGGCGAGATTGAGGTCGTTCTGGTCCACGTGCCTCTCCTCCAGGGCATATTTCGAACGCCCTCCATCGGAATTGCGGTTGACCGAATAAAGCCTGTCCCAATCCACATGAGTGGTGGATGCCTGGTCTGTCTGCCATGCCTCCCTGGCCCAAGCCGCTTTCGTGGGATTCAGGCGGTTGTAATCCTCATTCGCCATATAGAAATAGCTCGGGAGGTTGCGGTAATAGTCCGGACGGGGATCCGGAGCGTCATACCAGTCAAGTGCTGTGTATCCGTTTTTACCGGTCCTGAAAAGAAGGGTGCTGGAGAGAGCGAATTCTTTCGATGGGGTGTAGTCGTATTTGAGGAAGGTGATAGGCTCGTAGGTTATCCTGTTGCGAGCGTTGCGGACCTTACCGTTCTGATATCCCCAGTTGGAGTTGTACATGTTGTCACCCATAAGGTCGTAAACCTCCTGGGTGGAAGCGTTCTGTGCTCCTCTCTGACCGGGAGCACCGAAGGTGACCAGAGCAAGGCGATGGACGTCACCCCAGTTCTTCTCCACACCGAGATAATAAGCGAAAGAACGATAGTAAACACCTTGTATCCAATCGTTTCCTCCAAGACGGGCGGAAGCGCTCACGGCGTAAGACCAGCCTTTATCATTCTCGGGAACAGCCCATGTCCCCATCAAACGAAGGCGGTAGAGGGCGCTGTTGGTGAGGATGCTGAACCTGTTGCCTGGACGGACCTGGCCCGGGGTCGCATAGATATTTGTCAATCCGTTATAACCTCCTATACCGTAAGGGGATATCTCCGATCCGATAGCGGAGGATTTTGCCCTGGTGACCTCGTTGAGACCACTCCAGAGGGAATACGGGGAATAACCAGTCAAGGCATCGTTCATCTTCACTCCGGCGATGTACACGTCCTGGGACTCGCTGGCATAGCCGCGGGCCTTGAAACGGACAGCGCTGAAGTTGTAACCTGCCTGGTTGTTGAACACGTCATTCTGGTCATAAAGGATCGTTGGGGTGTCCTCATACCCATTACCGTCCAGGTCGAACTCGCCGAATGAAGAGTCATCCACCTCACCAGCCACGACAGAGGGCGAAAGGCTGAGGTTGAACATATTCTTCACATAACCGTCATTGACCGTCACGTTGACAATGGTAGGAAGATACCCCGGGGCCTCTATCGTAAGGTTGTATATACCGTCAGCCAGTTCGCTGATGAGGAAGTTGCCTTTGGCGTCGGAACGCATCTCGCCAATTTCCGCGGCACCGGAAGTCAGCTTCAGCACAGCCCCTTCAATGGGAGTCCTGTCGGCCCTGTTGACTACCGTTCCCTTCACTCCTCCCGTCGGGATCTGGGCGTACATGACGACACCTGCCAGACAGGCGGCGAGGGCAACGGAAATTCTCTTGAGGATATTCATATTACTTGTTGGATATTACTATGTAAGTTGGATAGTGGTCGCTGTAACCGTTGATGAAAGCCCCGTTGGACGAGGTTCTCTTAGGGGTTCCTTTGTACTGACCCTCCTGCTGGGTCATGAAGGGCTGTTGGAACACCCTGCCGTAGAATTTCTTCTTGACCAGAGGTTGGATGCCAAAGGTTCCTTTCGCCGGATTCACGAGATTCTGATTGACCATGATGATGTCGAATATGCACCAGACACCTTGATAAGCGAGAGAGCCGTATCCGGCTTTGATCATCGAGAGGAAAGGATCGAAGAAATCCTCCTTACCGACTTCGGAGATATTCTCCTTGCCGTGGAGATAAGTCACCATACTCTCATCGAACGGGTTGTCATTCATATCCCCCATCACAACGATCTTGATTCCGGGATATTTCTCCATGAGACTCATGGCATTCTCGTGGATGATCTCGGCTCCCCTGGAACGAAGGTCACCGCTCTTCCCGCCAATCCTGGAGGGAAGGTGGGTAACATAAAAGGCGAACATCTCGTCACCGATGGTACCCCTCACCTCAAGAATATCCCTGGTGCGGAAATTCGCCTGCTCCTCAGGTGTCATTGAGAAATTGATGGACTGGGAGTCGAAAGTGAAAGGTATCGAACGGCTTTCCAAAAGGGTGAACTGGTCCGGTCTGTAAAGGAGACCGCAGTCCACGCCACGCCTGTCGGGACCATCGTAATGGACAATCTGGAAATTGGCGTCGGCTATCTCTGGCTGGGAAACCAGATCCTCAAGCACGTTGCGATTCTCAATCTCGCTGACGCCCAAGACGGTGTGATACACCTTGTTGTCGTCCTTCATCGCCCGAATCACTTCGGCCATATTGTGGAGTTTCTTCTGGTATTTGACATCGGTCCACTGATTGGCACCGTCCGGAAGATACTCGTAGTCGTTCTTGCCTTCGTCGTGATAAGTGTCGAACAGGTTCTCGAGGTTATAGAACCCGATCACGTGGGTCTTCTGCACCTTCTGCGCCCCGGCGAATGGAGCGAGAATAAGGATGGCGGCGAAAGCCAAGACTATGCTATATACTTTTCTCATTGACTATTAGTTTATTATACTTATTGCCACCACCAGCTGACGGTAGCGGGATTTTCTTCTTTGATGGCTTTATAGGTCTCGGCCCCGACTTTGGCCTCAAGGTTCACGAACAGCTTGTAACCGAGTTTCTTCTCAAGGTCGGCCACGGACATGGACAGGTCCTTGTTGATCTTCGACCCGTACTTGTTCTCATTCTCAAAGTAGAAGGCGCAGGCCATGAAGCCTTTATGGCCGACAGACTCGTTGTTCTTGTACCTTAACAGGGCTTTGAAATATCCTTCCGGGACAGCCACGGCTTTGCCGTGATTGTCATAAGCCTTGATCGTTGACTCTCCGACAAAACAACCCGTAACCACATAGAGGGTATCGGTCCCGGCCGTAGCGCCAGTCTTCTTCGCCCATGTGCGGACCTGGTTCTCAAGGTTTGACCAAATGCCTCCGTTGAAGTCATGATTTTGAGGAGTCATATTAACTCCATAAAAAGTCTGAACGTTCGCTTCTCTGGAAGTCAATCTGTCTGCTGAAGGGATTTGGTGCCCCCTGTCCAAAACACCATTGTATTTGTAACCGTAGCCTGAATAGGCGTTGAACAAAACAGGTTGCTTGGTGTTTGGTATCAGCGGATCGAGTCCCCACTCATCGGAACGGCCGCCGCTGCCGATATTACCGGCACAGAGCGGATAGGCCACCCAAGGGGCCACGAGGTTGTCGTAGTCCCAGTCAAAAGAATAATTCCTCACGGTGGCGCCGCCGATTTTCATATAGTGGGTGAAGAACTCAAGCTTATCATCCTCAGGAGTTTCCGGCAATTCGAGCCATTTGTGCTGAGCTGTCTTGAAACCATAACCGTTCCCATCTTGAGGAGGATCATCGCCGGAGGGACCTGATCCAGGCGGTGTCGGGGGGACAGGAACAACAAGTTTGCTCTGGGTGATATTAGCGACTGCGGAACCTCCAGAACTAGAGATAGTTACAGAGGCCGTACGAATAGCGTCGGTGTTCTCGGTGTAGCTGAGAACAACTGTGCTGGAACTGCCGGAACCGCTTGAAGGGCTCACAGTGAGCCACGTCGCGTTTGTGGAGATTGTCCAGTTTCCCGTAGCAGTCACTGTCAGGAATTGGCTGCCCGCCTCTCCCGAGACCGACTGAGTCTTGATGCTGACAGAAGGCGGGACAAGAGGTTCCTCTTTACCGCCATTCTCCGAACCGCCACCACAGGATACGACCATCAGTGACAGCGCCAAAAGCGCTGCCACTGATCTCGTAATCGCATAAACCCGGCGGTTAACAGTCATAACTATTCAGCAAACGTGACCTCCACTTTCTGCAAACGCCAGTGACCAGAACCTGAAGCTCGAGTCACAATTATAGACTTAGAAGAACCCGTCCATGTGGCAGTCGCGTCTTAGATTGCAATACTCCCCACATTGACAGAATAATCGCTAGAAATCGGATAGGTTTTATAAGTAACCGTATTATTTCCAGAACCGGAAGTTCCTGTAGCTTTGTTAAATGTATAAACTATCTTGGTAATAGTCTTAGAAGAGGACTCTACTCTAATATAGCCATTGCCATAAGTTCGAACCCCTTCACCAGTACTGTAATACTTACCATCATTAGAGCCCTTTCCGAAAGCGACCTTGAAATCAGTTCCGTTAATAACAGTTTTATCATCTCCACTGCCATTATACTGCTTACCATTCTCAATGTTGAGACTTGAAAACACTATCGTGTTGCCTGATACCTCTCCGCCAGGAGTGTCTCCACCGGGAGTGTCGCCACCTGGCGTGTCACCATCTCCACCGGTGATGGCTGTTCCATTGATGTCGGTAGCGATGACGTAGAGATACTTATCGCCGGACTTGGCGGTTGTGTGGTAGAGATAGTAACCCTTGATCGTAACCTCCTTGCCATTAAGGGAGGAGATGTCTTCAACAGGCTTCACTATGCTTCCGGTCACGGTCTCAGCTCCAGCGACAGTGATGTTGAAATACTTGTCATTCTCGATTGAAAGCGTGCCTTTGTAAGTCACGAATTCACGGGTCTCCGCAGAATATGACCCGAACGAGGAGGTGATGTCCTTGGCCTCGGGATAAGTGACCTCAACTCCTGTGGAGTTAACCGTCACCTTCGGATCCGTAAGCTGAGGAACCTCTTTATATTCAGCACGTGTAGCCTCAACAGTGACATTGGAGCCAACAGCGGCCTTGCCACCATAGACATAGATCAAAGCTCCATCCTGCTCCATGAGGAACCCGGCGGAAGCGGAAGCCACAACAACAGCGGGACCGACCTTCAACTGAGAATCATTCTCGGCGGCAATCGCCTCTGCGACAGTTGCCTCTTGAGCCTCAGGCGGAGCGGCCGCCTCGAAGGAGAGAATGTATGCCTCAATAACTTCATGCTGCTCTTTAGCCGCATAATAGTCGTATTTACCAGCAAGAGTAACAGTTCCTTCATTGGAGACTTTAGAAGACCACTCATTCTTGTTAGCGACACTGTAAACATAGATAGTTCCGCTGTCATCAGTCAAATCAAAGCTGCAATACTGGGAGTTGAACTTGCTGACGGTACCGGTAAGTTTGAAGTAAGTGTTCTTATCAGCCGCAGATATGAAGTCTGCAACAGTCTTGGGCTCTGCATCGCTGTAATCTGGCTGCTCCCCAGCCTCGAAGGAGAGAATCTGGGCACTGACAACCTCATGCTGCTCCTTGGAGGAGTAGTAATCGTATTTACCCGCCAAGGTTACAGTGCCTCCATTGGAAATCTTCGAGGCCCAATCAGCCTTATTAGCAACACTGTAAACATAGATCGAGCCACTCTCATCCGTTATATCGAAGCTGCAGAACTGCGAGTTGAACCCGCTGACGGTACCGGTAAGTTTGAAGTAAGTGTTCTTGTCCGCAGCAGATATGAACTCAGCGACGCTCTTTGGCTCCGCATTCTCGTAATCCTCACCTTGACCTTCCTCGAAGGAGAGAATCTGGGCGCTTACGACCTCATGCTGGCTGTTCTTCTCGTAGTAGGTATACAGACCGGCAAGCTCAACGGTGCCTCCGTTCTTGATCTTGTCAACCCATTCGTCTTTGTTGTTAACGCTGTAGACATAGATCTTACCGCTGTCATCTGTCAAATCGAAGCTGCAGTACTCCTTATTGAAACGACTTACTGTTCCTTTAAGACGGTAGAAATGGGCCTTATCAGCCTTATCAATGAACGCCTGGACAGTTATGAGTTCGAACTTGGTGAAATCAATCTTGGCAGGCTCTGTGCTGCCGTTGATGGAAATGAGCTTGCTGCCAGCGGTGTATTCCGGAGTAGTTCCCTTGAAATTGACCAGAGTTCCGTATACGACAACCTCATCCCCGACCTTTAACTGATCTGCCAATAGGAAGTTTTCACCATTGAGATACTTGCCACTGTAGACCTCGAGCTGTGTCTCGGCCGTTCCATCAGCGGAGATAAAGTAGGAAGCGTTGCCATAGCTCGGATCGACTTCTACAGATACAACCTTACCCTTGGTATAGACCGTCGCGGAGTTCTGTGTTCCGAGGACATCTCAATTGTTGTACGCGACAAGCGACTGTGCTTTCTGTAGCGCTGCGGCGACATTGTAAGGATCGGCCGCTGTTCCGCTGCCTGAAGGAGTCACGTTAGGATCCTCTCCCTTCTGACCCTTCTGCGAGACTGTGACTGTCTTGAAGTCAAAGTCAGTCTTAACTTTGAAGGAGGAAGTCCTGTCGTGTGAA
>JAFROA010000291.1 GCA_017429885.1 Bacteroidales bacterium
ACAGTGGTGAGAGGATCCAATCAGGAGAATGCCGCATATCCCTCCGGGCTTTGCGCCGAGAGGACCGCTATGTTCGCGGCTGGGGCTAATTATCCTGGGAAGGCGATGGTCAGTATAGCTATTGTTGGCGGCTTTGACCACGAACTCTCGGAGGACCCATGCTCTCCTTGCGGGGCTTGCCGCCAAGTCATGGCGGAGTACCAGACCCTCAGTGGGAAACCGTTAAGTGTCATTATGTTCGGGACAAAGAAGACATGGAAGTTCGCGAAGGTCGACGACATCCTTCCCTTCATTTTTGACAGTTTCAATGAAAAGTAGTATATTCGCGCTTGGGGAAAGTCGTACGCGACCAGCTCCCTCTGAATCCCCCCAGGGCTGGAAGGCAGCAAGGGTAGGAGGTTGTAGCGGTGCGACGTGCGTAGCTTTCCCTTTTTTTTCGTCTCTCTTTATGAAACGTTTTATATTGTATTTGGCGCTATCTCTTCTCACCCTTTCCCTCAGCGCCAAGGGTTCCCTCATTCTTGTCGCCGCATCGAATTCCTCAGAGGAGGACAAAGCGGCCGCGGATCACGTTTGTGACGGGAAGTCGGACTGTGCGCTGCTTAATAGTCTTATTGATGGGCTCGCGTCATCGAAAGGCGGCAAAATAACGCTTCTTCCCGGAACTTATTATGTCAATTCCCTGACAGAGATTGAGAGGGGAGGAAAGACATACAAGTACGGCTTGTTTTTCCCGCATAAGCCTGGGCTTGTCACACTAGAGGGTGTAGGTGGAGCACGGAAGGCCACGAACCTGTCATTCAACTCGAACCATGACGGCGCTGAGATCGTTGTCACAAAGGAGCTTTATGACACTTTCACAGAGGAAGATGACATCTCAATTATCGGCAGCGAGCCCTCTTGGATTTATTCCTTGGCCAACTACAACATATTCAATATCTCATTCATCATCCCGGGATATACCAAGCGCCTAGTTGTGATCGATGGAAAATATGCGTCAGAGATGAGTGTGGAGGGGATATTTATGGTGACTGGAGGCAATTTTGACAGCAATGATGGCCTTAATCCACGTTGCGTCGGAATCAGAGCCTGCAATGGAGGGAACAACGGCTTTAATTACTTCATATCCCATTGCAAACTGATTGGGCTCGGTACCGCTTTCCATCTCGCTGGCGAGCATTTGATCATGGAGCAATGCACGGCTCAGCGTTGCTTGTACGGCTTCGCTTTCGGAGAGATAGATGACCTTGACAGTATCGGGGAAGGATCAAGGAACACGACCGGCATCCATAATCTTACCCTTCTGAATTGCTGCGCCGAGCATGTCCGTAGGGCTCTCACCTTTGGTGGCGGACAGCTCAACACAGTCAGTATCATAGACTTCAATTGTGAGGAAGGTGACGAGGAGGTTTGGTATTGCGATTGGATCGCCAAAGATATAGGTGGAGGACGGTTCAGGGGATATATCTCGTATTACCTTATAGACTCCGTGACGTGGAAGACGTATGAAGGCAATATTTGGGGAGATTTGAGTGAGGGCGCCGGGGAGTGGTTCCGCTCAGAGAATCTCATAGCGCCCAAGACTGGACCCACAAAGTCAAGGCCGACCCATCTTGTCGACCTTGGCTATCCTTATTTCGATACTGATCTTGGACGTATGGTTTATCGTACGAGAGATGGGTGGAGCGAGTAGGCTAGCCCATCACAACATCAAGTACCATCATCAAGGCGAATCCAATAGCGAAACCGATTGTGCTCATGTTGGAGTGCTCTCCTTGCGACGCTTCCGGAACCAATTCTTCTATTACGACATAGAGCATAGCTCCCGCCGCAAATGGCAAGAGATATGGCATTGCCGATGTTGCCACCGAGGCGAGCAGAAGCACCAAGGCTCCGCCAAGCGGCTCGACAATTCCGCTTAGCGTGCCGATGAGGAAAGATTTCCACCTGCTGTTGCCAGCGGCTTTCAAGGGCATCGATATGATCGCACCCTCGGGAATGTTCTGGATGGCTATTCCAAGGGATAGGGCGATGGCGCCAGCCATGCTGAAGTCTGATGACAGGGCTCCTGCCACGGCGACTCCCACCGCCATTCCTTCCGGGAAATTGTGGATTGTGACAGCCAGGGCCAGCATGGTGGTTCGGGATAGCCTGCTCTTCGGGCCTTCAGGACCTCCGACCGGGTGGATGTGAGGGGTTACCTGGTCTATCAAGAGGAGAAACGCGAAACCAGCCAAAAGCCCTACCGTGACCGGGATCACAGATGTTTTTCCGGAGCCCATCTCGAGGGCGGGGATAATCAGTGACCAAACTGAGGCTGCCACCATAACTCCTGAGGCGAACCCCAGAAGGGTTTTCTGAAGCCGTTCCGGCATGTCCTTTCTCATGAAGAACACGAAAGCTGATCCTAAGGCGGTGCCAAGGAACGGGATCAACAGGGCTGTCAGAACGGCATTCATATTCCTTTAGTCTTCATTAGGATCAAGATACTCTTCCATCTCATCCATGTAGTCGAAATAACCGGAATCGAAGGAGTTGTCGTAGTTACGGATATTGTCGACCTTGAGCTCTCCATTCTCTTTGACCAATTCGAATCTCATGGTCTGGGGTTTGGAGCCTGGCCAATTGATGAAACGGACGAATACGGTAGCCTCGTCATCTTCCATCTCTTCAACCTCGATCTTCACAACCTTGATGTCAGGAGAGGGATCCTGGCTGAATGTCCAATAGTCGTGGTCGAAGAATCCTATCCCATCTTCCTTCTCATTCTTCAGCATGACTTTTTTTACCGTCCTCAGCCAACGGGCACTAGTGTATTGTCTCTCAAATTCCTCGGGTGTGGGATTACCTGCTCCTCCAGCGTTCCTGCGGGCAAGGTCCTTGAATAATTGGTTGATGTGATCGATTATGGCTTGCTCAGCCTCGATCTCATCTTGTCCTCGGCCATCTCCTCCAAGGCCGTCCGGGTTATTGAACGCTTCCATAGCTTGACGGAAGGCGATAATACCCTCAACCAGTTGGCGGTTATATCGTTCAATGACGGTTGGATTGGGCTTATTTAGTTTATTTTCAACTAGTTCTTTAAGTGAAATAGTCTCATAGTCTGAGAGGATGTCGTAGTTAAGAAGCATACCGTCCGCAAAATAAGACAAAGGCTGCTCCTCGGCGAAATCTTGTTGACCAAGGCAATTCTTGAGGTTGTCCGGGGTCAGGACAAGGATTTCTACGATCCCATCAAATATCCCGCTGACGGCGAGGAAATTCATTCCTTGCTGGCGGATGTATTGGACTTTATTCCCGAAAGCGGACCCTTTGAAAGGTGGATCGTCAGCTTGCACGCTGGGCTGTAGGGTGTAGACTCCAGCCTTGTCAGGGACTTTCTCAAGGGTAAGCTCAAGAAAATCCCCGCTAGAATTCTCTCCGGTCATGTACACTATGGTTCCCATCCGGATCTCTTGGACGGTGTATAGGGTCTCTCCGTTGAAGAATTTATTACCTTTTTGGATGGTTTGGGCTCCGGAGGGAATTGCCATGGCCAGAAGAGCTATTATGGGCACTAGCCTTTTCATATGCATGCGCATTAGTGGTTAGTTAACATATTCCATATCAATCACAATCCTCTCGGCTTTCACCTTTGCCGGGCACTGGAATGATACTTCCCCGGAAGGCTCCACCTTTACAGGAACGGAAATAGCCTCTCCCTTCGCTCCGATGACCGTGGACATTCCGTATTGGTCGGTGGAAGGAGAATATGCCTTTGGTAGGGTGGCCACCACGACTTTCCCCTTAGAAGGGGCCGTGATGTCAGCGTCAATCACAAGTTTGTTGCCTTCGCTGGCGGGTGTGGAGAACCTGGTGTTGTCTCCCATGATACCGAAAGCGCGGCGGAATTCCACTCCGGCAGCGGCGGTGGGAGTGAATTTCCCAACATTTCCGCTGATTCCCGGATTGAAGAAGCAATGGGATATTTGTATGTTGTGGTTTTCCTCGTTGCTGATCCTCACGTCCAGCCCACCGGTGTTGAAACTAGTGCCCTCGAGTGAGATTGAGGCTTGCTTTGTCAATTCAGGCTTCGTGAAATGGAAGATCACAGGAGGGTTCTTGCTGTCGTAGCAGCGTGGGTTGTTGTAATAGTAGCAACCGATGAGCCTCAACACTGAAGGACCATCGATGACATATCCTTTTTCAGCGGTGTCGCAATATGATTGCTCGAGGTGGGCTAGACCGTCCACCAGATGGAAGAACA
>JAFROA010000292.1 GCA_017429885.1 Bacteroidales bacterium
CTTCCTTCCAACACTCTGTCACCACCATCCTCGTGACTGGGACCTTAATCCCCAGAAACTTATCCCCTTCTCCATATTCCCCTGGCCCGGTCTTGAAAAAACGGGATAATCCCTCCACCTGGGAAGGATCCGCATGGGACAATATTCCCTCGAGCAGTTTATTCAAGCCGATGAGCTTTTAGTGTTATTCCGTCATCTTTATGGAGGTGCTCCGATTGACAGGGAGCGAGAAAGCGATGCCTTGAGCCTCCTGGTTCAAGCCTCCATCTTTATAGATAGCCTTCAATACGGCGTCTTTGATATCAGAAGGCACAAGGATCAATAGAATCTCCTTGTCAGGTTGTATGGTCAAGCCGAAGAACTCCTCAGCCTCCGGATTAGCGGTGCCGCGGCCGCGGATGATTGTGCCTCCTTTGGCTCCAGCAGTGCGGGCGAGCTCAACCACTTCCTGGGAGAAACCCGCGTTGACTATACATACGACAAGCTCATATTTTACGTTCGCAGCCATATTTCATTCACTACTTGACAGTTCGTTTATCATTCGCTAAAAAACCATAGACCAGGGTCCCGATGACACTGGTCAGACCCACCGTGAAGGCGATGCCTTTGTACTTTTTCCCTTTTTGGAAGTTTTCCTCCAAGGCTTCCATGATCTTTGGAGCCTCGTTTTCTCTCACGACGCTCACGAGCATGGTCTTAGGTGACTCAGTCCCAAGATATGAAAGAATCAGATGAGTCGTACCCTTAGCCGCTGTCGTGAACTGAAGGTTAGCCTCATAAGACTGGAGGAGTCTGGTATAATATGCCGCTTTCTCGTCATGGACGACCGCCAGCAGCAGTTCCAGCTTCACGGGTGCTATGTTTCTTGTCTGGGACATATTATTCAAAGTAAATTATTTGATCGTCACCAGCTTCCATAATGCGACGAATAGCGATGGCGCTACGTCTCTTCACAGACATGACTGACTTGAAGCCTAGGCTTTGGATCGTGATGAGAGGGGTCATGGCCACCATGGCGACAACTCCGAAGGCGAAGTCAAGCACGGCGCTCTCCCCTTGCATTGTGACACACGCCCCAATCACCAACGGCAAGATGAAACTGGATGTCAGCGGACCGCTGGCCACTCCACCAGAATCAAAAGCGATCGCGGTATAAAGTCTTGGCACGAAAAAGGACAGACCGAGTGAGATTAGATAGCCAGGGATAAGATAGTACAGCAGGGAGAACCCGAAGTGGGCGCGTAAGACTGACAATCCGATCGAGACTCCCACACCCATAGAAAGGGCGAGCATCATCTGTGTCTTTGTCACCTCCCCATTCGTGATCTCTTGGACTTGGGCGTTAAGGACATGTACGGCTGGCTCAGCCATCACGACGACATTGCCCAAGATGAATGCGAATAAAATGATGATCAGAGGATTATGTGCGGACATCTGTACGCCGATCTTATAACCCAAGGGCATAAATGCCATCTCCACGGCAAAAAGGAATACCGCGAGACCGACGAATGTGTACAAGATGCCGAAAATGATCTGCAAAAGCTTGGCTTTTGGGAGTTTCAAGGCTATAAACTGGATGATGAAGAAAAAGACCACCAGCAGCATTAGCGAGTTCCCCACATCAAAAGCCTTCGCTCCTAACACAGAGAATGTGTTATCCGAGAAGAATGACTCGAAAGAATAAGCGGGAACAGCGTATGACAAATCTCCTTTGGCAAAGAGCGAGAGGAACAGCACAGCGAGGATGGGGCCCACGGAACAAAGGGCGATAAGACCGAAACTGTTCTCGCTGGCTCCCCTGCCGCCTACGGTCAAGGCTATTCCAACACCGAGAGCCATGATGAATGGAACCGTGATCGGTCCTGTGGTCACACCTCCAGAGTCAAAAGACAACGCAAGAAGGGAACCTTTACCGCTATCGATAAGCAGGGCTGCCACACAGAACAAGGCCATGTACAAGTAAAGCAAAAGCCCTGTGAGGTCAATGTGGAAAAGAATCTTCAAAACGCCAAGGAAAAGAAGAAGCCCGACTCCCAATCCCACTGTCGCGATAAGTATTGTTCCGTTCATCACGGTATTCACCTGTTCAGCCAGGACAGAGAGGTCCGGCTCCGCAACCGTGATCAGCACACCCATGACA
>JAFROA010000026.1 GCA_017429885.1 Bacteroidales bacterium
CGAATCGAATCTATTTATAAACAAATAGGAAACGCCGTTCCTGTAGGCTTGGGCAAAGCTGTTGGGAACCAAATCATTAGACATATTAATCACTTGACATCTCCTACAGAAGAAGAGGATAATAAAATCCCTTATTCAAGATACACCAATTCAACTGACAGCGTTTGTGCTAAGTATCAACATCGAAATATTAACCTTAATAAAATAAATTATGAACAACAATCTTAAACAAGCTGTAGAGGGTTATATCTCAGCCAACATTTCCTTCTTCCATGAAGCGAGAATAGAGAAACTAAAAACTCTTAAATTAGAGAATCTCCTGAAGAGGAAGAATCCTTATTTGTACAAGGCCAAAGATCTTAATACGCCTCAAGCCGTGGTTGAGAATCTTGCTTCAGCCTTTATGTCTTCTGCCGAAGAGACCATGTTCGGAGACTGGTTGGAAGGTTTGGCGATACATATCTCAAGGATTATGTTTAATGGAAGCAAAAGTAGTGCGGAAGGTATTGATCTTGAAATGGATAAGAATGATGTCCATTATTTTGTAAGTATAAAATCCGGGCCAAATTGGAGTAATTCTTCTTCCTTGAAAAAACTCTGCGAGAATTTTGTGAAAGCCAGACGAATCTTCAAAACAAGCGGAAATAAAGCATTATGCGAATGTATAGAAGGATGTTGCTATGGAAAAGATGCCGCTCCGGTAAAAAATGACGGACATTATAAGCTATGTGGCAAACTGTTTTGGGAATTTATCTCCGGAGATCCTGATTTATATACTGAAATCATTCAACCTCTTGGTATCAATGCGACTTTAATGAACCAAGAATACAAGATAGAGTACGATAAAATGATAACCCGATTCGCCAGAGATTTCGGAACGGAATATTCGGATGAAGATGGTAATCTCCTATGGAATAAAATACTTGAGCTTAATTCCGGTTATCCTAAAGATTTTAGTCTTTCCCTATAATTACCTATAATATGGGATTATTCGACATAAATAATATAGCCTTCACGATGGGTGGGACGGGAGTAAGCTGGCTGGAACTTGTCAGTGTCATCGCCGGTCTGACCTGTGTCGTGATGGCCGGACGGAACAGCAAGTACAACTTCTGGGTCGGCTATTTGTACAACATACTGTTGTTCATCTTGTTCTGGCAGAGGCATTTGTACTCAGCAATGCTACTCCAGCCGATAGCGTTCGGAATCAATGCTTTCGGCCACTGGAGATGGACCCACCCGAAAGAGAACGAGAAGAGCGCCAAAGACTCCTCCGCCTTGAAGGTCAGCAGACTTGACATGAGGGGATGGTGTGTCGCCCTAACTGTAGTGGTGGTGGCGGGAGCTATCTGGGGATATGTTTTGAGCCAGCTTGGAACCTCTTGGTGGACAAAGACTTTCAGCCCGGATCCGACCCCTTGGCTGGATTCCTTCGTGCTGATGCTCACTCTTCTGGCCCAATTCCTATCGGCGCAGAAGAAATGGGATTGCTGGATTGTCTGGCTGGTTGTGAACGCCGCCAACATCACCCTTTACCTGAGCTCGGGACTGGTCTTTATGCCAATCGTCAGCGCATTGTACCTCATCAACGGCATCTGGTCGCTTTGGACCTGGTACAAATTGTATAGCCGTGATTTGTAAATGCCTTATAATAAAAAACTTAGATTAATGTCTTGGTGGTTTTTCAAGGGGATGGCTTTTGTTGAAGTAATTGATAATAACTGATTTATAAAACACGCAAAATGGCATTATTAAAAATACATGGGCTTCATGCCGGCATCGGAGACAAGGAGATCCTTAAGGGGATTGACCTCGAGATCAACCGTGGGGAAATCCACGCCGTCATGGGCCCAAACGGAGCCGGAAAAAGCACTCTTTCCGCTGTCCTTACCGGCAAGCCGGACTATGAGGTCACAGCTGGAAGCATAGAATTCATGGGACGGAACTTGCTGGAAATGAAACCAGAGGAAAGAGCTTGGGCTGGAATGTTCCTGTCTTTCCAGTATCCGGTTGAGATCCCCGGAGTGTCCATCACCAATTTCATGAAAACTGCCATAAACTCAAAGAGGGAGGCGCGGGGATTGGAGCCCATGAAAGGAGGAGAGTTCCTTAAGCTGATGAAAGAGAAAATGGCGCTCGTCCAGATGAAGCCTGAATTCGCCAAAAGAGAAGTCAATGTGGGCTTCTCTGGGGGCGAGAAAAAGCGTAACGAAATATTCCAGATGGCCATGCTGGATCCTGTTCTGGCGATTCTCGACGAGACCGACAGCGGCCTTGATGTGGATGCTCTGAAGATTGTGGCGGACGGAGTCAACGCCCTCCATACTCCTGAGAAATCCGCCATTGTTATCACTCACTATCAGAAGCTTCTGGAATATGTGCGCCCTGATGTCGTGCACATCCTGAAGGATGGAAAGATCGTGGCCGAGGGCGGAAGGGAACTGATTGACAAAATCGAGAGCGATGGATTCGAGCAATTCTAGAATATCTGCCGGACGGCAGCCCGAGCCCGGCCGCGTCCATTCTCGCTTCGCTGCGGCTGAGTACGGCCTAAGCTCGGCTGCCGCTCCGGCGGTAATTCTTGTAGATTCGTCTCGACAAATAGATTTCGTGGTCGGGGCCGGAGAGAAGCTGGATGTGACCTTTGTGGTTTTGCCTGGTACTTCCGCTGAAATACCTGTCAATGTGGATATCGCCGGGCCAGGAGCTGTCGTGAACCTGAAAGGACTATACCTTAGTTCCGGTAAAGACCAAGTGTCATTCAACATCAACATGAGACACCATGCCGGCGGTAGCGTATCCCGGCAGCTATTCAACGGATTGGCTTCTGGAGAAGCCAGATGTTCATTCTTCGGTAAGATTATAGTGGCTCAAGACGCCCAAAAGACAGAAGCTTATCAAGAAAACCACAATATAGTCCTCTCTGAGGAAGCTTTGGTTAACACGAAGCCCCAGCTTGAGATTTACGCCGACGATGTGAAATGCTCCCATGGCGCCACAGTCGGAAAGCTTAACGAGGATGAACAGTTCTACATGCGCTCCAGAGGCATCCCGGAAGATGAGGCCAAAGTACTGCAGATGATTTCTTTCGCAGCCCCGGTGCTCTCAGGCCTGGAAGACGAAATCTTAGCCACAAGAATAGAAAACGCTATCCGCTCACTTGCCATTTAGTTATGATTCTCCAGACCAATGTCAAACTTAATTTCGGGCTGAATGTGATCAGAAAGCGGCCCGATGGTTATCATGACATTGAGACATTGTTCGTGCCCTGCGATGAGTTCGGAGACACATTGGAGGTCATCACCGGTGACGATTATAGCCGCACTTCAGCAAGCCTATTCTCCCGCTACGGCACCTCCCTTGATCCGGAGGGGCTGCCGGCCTTAGGCGATACTCAGCCGCAGCGGAACGAGGATGGACTTCGCCGGGGCCGGACTGCCCCTCCGGAACTGGGTGGCAAATTGGCGCAAGGAATAAGCGAGGACGGAAAGTTGATGATCACCATAGCGAGGGAGGATGGGGTCGATTGGGAGCCTCTGAAAGACCTTTGCGCAAAGGCTTACTATCTTCTGGACAACGACTTCCACCTTCCACCAGTCAAAATATTCCTGGAGAAAAAGGCCCCTGTCGGAGCTGGACTTGGCGGCGGATCGGCTGACGCCGCATTTACCCTGAAAGCCCTGAATGAACTTTGCGCACTCGGGCTCAACAATGAGAAACTCTCTGAATATGCCTCAAGGCTCGGGAGCGATTGCGCTTTCTTCGTGTGGAACCGGCCGATGATCGGCACAGGGCGCGGGGAAATTTTGGAGCCGTTCGACATAGACTTATCCGGCTATGTAGTCAAAGTTCTTGTTCATGAAGGTGTCAGCGTCTCCACCGCCGAAGCCTACCGCGGCATCGTGCCACGCGATAGATCCTTCGCTGACGCTCAGGATGACAAAAGGGCTTCTCAGGAAGAAATGGTTGTGGTTAGTTCCGCCAAGGGGAAGGGTGCCACAACCGCTGCCACCCTCGGCACGCTAAGAGGGGGGACCGGAGCGGAGCGGAGCGAAGCGAGCGGTGGGGTCGAGCGAAGCGAGACGGTTGTGGCATCCTTGCCCCTTGGCGCATATAATCTCAAAGAGGTTCTTAGGCGGCCGGTGGAGGAATGGAGGGGATTGGTGGTGAATGACTTCGAAGCGACGGTCTTCAAGGCGCATCCGGAATTGGCCGCGATAAAACAGTCGCTCTACGACAGCGGAGCTGTCTATGCGGCGATGTCCGGCTCCGGCTCCGCCATGTTCGGAATATACAAGAAACAGTTCCTATGTTTGAAACCCGAATAAAAGTGGAGTGAGCTTCCTTGAAGCTCATGAGGAACGCTCTCAGGGGTTCCGACCCCTGCCGCTAAGGCAGACCCCCGGAAGTTTTTCATGAGTTTGAAAAAAGCTACCGAG
>JAFROA010000293.1 GCA_017429885.1 Bacteroidales bacterium
GAGAATATGAGCCCTCTTCTGGGCCTTATCCAACTCAAACTTGGTCCTGCGAACCACAACCTCGTGGCGGAAGTCCACGAAATTGGAGATCAACTCCTTGAGAGACAATGTCTTTGGACGACCATTAACAAGGGCGACATTGTTGAAGGCGAAACTGGACTGGAGTTGGGTGTACTTGAAGAGCGTGTTCAGGACAACATTGGAGTTGTATCCCTGTTTCACCCTCAGGATAACCCTGACACCCTCGCGGGAAGTCTCGTCATTGATGTATGTGATACCCTCCAGCCTCTTGTCCTCCACCATCTGACCGATCTTCTCGATCATCTCCTTCTTGTTGACCATATAAGGGACCTCGGTCACCACGATGGTCTCACGTCCGTTCTCTCCGACCTCGATATCGGTCTTGGACCTGACAACGACCCTTCCGCGGCCAGTCTCATAGGCCTCCTTGATGCCGCTCATGCCCATGATGATACCTCCCGTCGGGAAGTCAGGGCCCTTGACATAGCGCATCAAACCCTCGGTGTCGATCTCCGGGTCGTCAATATAAGCGCAGATCGCGTCACAGCATTCCCCGAGATTATGGGGAGCCATATTCGTGGCCATACCGACAGCGATACCAGCGGAACCATTCAGAAGAAGCAACGGCAAGCGAGTGGGAAGCACAGTGGGCTCTTTCTCGGTGTCATCAAAATTGTTGACCATGTCCACCGTGTCTTTCTCGATGTCCCCGAGAATCTCCTCGGTTATCTTCTGGAGCTTCGCCTCTGTGTACCTCATCGCGGCCACAGGGTCTCCATCCATAGATCCGAAGTTGCCTTGACCAAAAACGGTGGGATATCTCTGATTCCAAGGCTGGGCCAGACGCGCGAGGGCGTCATAAACGCTCGAGTCGCCGTGAGGGTGATACTTACCAAGAACCTCACCCACTATCTTAGCGCATTTGCGGGTCGGGCCGGAGAAAGGCAGGCCGAGGCCATCCATTCCGTATAAAACTCTTCTTTGAACCGGCTTGAGACCATCCCTGACATCAGGGAGAGCTCGGGACACGATGACGGACATCGAATAATCGATGTACGCGGAACGCATCTCCTGGTCGATCTCAACCGGTTCGATAACGCCTGTCTGTCCTTCTACAATATTTTCCTCAATATCCATAAAAACGCTTTATGATTACCTATTACTTAAACATGCAAATATAATAAATAAATACGACACTGGCAATAGTGACAAAGTGGCAGCGGGATTACTCTCGCATAGTTGTTGCAGAATAGGCCGATAATTACTATAATTGCCTTTCGGCAGCACTCAATTGAAGAAAATATGGAAATCAGAATATCCGACGAGCTCAACAGCATCATCCGTTACGCCCGGGAGGAGGCGATGCGGACAGGCAGTTACGGCATAGGCCCTGACCATTTGTTCCTCGGCATGATGCGCCAGGGGGACAACGACGCCTGTAAAGTCCTCGCCGCTTTGGGGGTGGATATTGACGCCTTCAAGCGTTTCATTGACAGTCACATATTCACCAACGAGTCTATCCCATATTCCGAGGCGGACAAGATATCCTTCTCGAGATATGCCCAGAACGTGTTGAGTATCACCGTAATGGAGGCTTCAAAGATGAATTCCGCCGAGGCCACCTCGCTTCATCTGCTCCTCGCTCTCTGCCGCACGACAGAGAACTACGGCCAAGCTTATCTCCGCCAGCATGGTGTGGATTATGGTAGGCTTCTCGCCCACATGCGTGACGAGGGACTCCTTGGCCAGCAGCAGGCTACCCGGAACCAACAGGACGCGACTCCTCAGGGAGACGAGGACCAGGAAGAGGATGGAGAGCCCGGTCAGGGCAACAACCCTTCCGGGAAGGTCAATCTTGAGGATTTCGGCTTTGACCTGACAAAGGCCGCTGCCGAAGGCAAGCTCGACCCTGTCGTGGGAAGGGACGCGGAGATCGCGAGGGTGATCGAGATCCTGGGAAGGCGCAAGAAGAATAACCCCATGCTCATAGGTGAGCCCGGAGTGGGAAAATCAGCGATAGTGGAGGGCATCGCCCAGAGAATCGCAGGAGGCAGCATATCCCCTGTCCTTGCGAAGAAGAAGCTGATTTCCTTGGATATAGCCTCCGTCGTGGCTGGCACTAAATACCGTGGCGACTTCGAGAAGAGACTGAAGGCCATCATCAAGGAGGCTAGCACAAATCCTGACATAATCCTGTTCATCGACGAGTTCCACACAATCGTCGGGGCCGGAGGAGCGCAAGGCAGTCTGGACGCCGCCAATATGCTCAAACCCGCCCTCGCCAGGGGCGAGCTGCAGTGCATAGGAGCGACAACAATGGACGAGTTCGCGAAGATAGTGGAGAAGGACGGCGCCCTTGACAGGAGGTTCCAGAAGATAGTCGTGGAGCCGACTGACATCAAGCAGTCAATATCGATCCTGAACAACATAAAGGCCAATTACGAGGAGTTCCACAGCGTCACCTACAATGATGAGGCTATTGAGGCTTGCGCCCGCCTGACAGACCGTTATGTGACGGACAAGTTCCTGCCTGACAAGGCGATAGACGCCATGGACGAGGCCGGATCTATGGTTCGCTTGAGCCTAACGAAGGACAAGAAGACCGGCAATGTGGTCGACGCGGAGGACATCGCCACCGTAGTCTCCAAGATGACCGGAATCCCGGTCAACAAAGTGGCCGAGAGCGAAGGCAACAGGATCATGAAGATGAAAGAGCGTCTCCAGGGCAGGATCATCGGCCAGGATGAGGCCATCGACAAGGTCGTGAGGGCTATCAGGCGCAACAGGGCTGGCCTCAAGGATCCTGACCGTCCTATAGGCACGTTCCTCTTCTTCGGGCCAACCGGAGTGGGCAAGACCCAGTTGGCCAAATGTCTGGCGGAGTATCTATTCGATTCCGAGGAGAACATGGTCCGCATCGACATGAGCGAATACATGGAGAAGTTCACTGTGTCCCGCCTCATCGGAGCGCCTCCCGGATACGTGGGTTACGAGGAGGGCGGTCAGCTCAGCGAGCGGGTGCGCCGCAAGCCATATTGCGTGGTGCTCCTGGACGAGATCGAGAAGGCTCATCCGGACATATTCAACATTCTGCTGCAAGTGCTTGACGATGGTCACCTCACCGACAGCAACGGCAGGGTCGTGAATTTCAAGAACACTATCGTGATCATGACTTCCAACGTGGGCAGCCGCGAGCTTGATGAATATGGCACCGGAGTCGGTTTCGCCACAGCCGGCAAGAACGTGGCGCAAAATCGCCAGAGTGTGCTTGAGAAAGCCATAAAGAAGAACTTCCCTCCGGAGTTCATCAACAGGGTTGACGAGCAGATATTCTTCAACTCACTGACCAAGGAGGACATCTAGAAGATCATCGACATCGAGTTGAGAGAGCTCCGCGAGAGGGCCGAGGAGTCGGGGTACAAACTGACCATCACACCTTCCGCGAAGAAGTTCATAGCAGAGGCTGGATATGATCCGGCTTTCGGTGCCAGGCCGCTTAAGAGAGCCGTTATGAGGTATGTGGAAGATCCTGTGTCTGAGTTCATTATCTCAGACAGAATCCTCCAAGGCAAGAGCAAAAAGGGCTCCTCAGAACTCCGGGTTTTGAAGGTCGGCCTCACCCCAGAGAAGGACAACACCCTGGTCTCCCTGAAGGAAGACTAGGGTGTCGCCTCCGTGGCTGAAGCCACATTACTCAATCACGCAGAAGTTATAGAACATGTTCTCTGAAGCCGTGTAAAGAACCTTATTGTTCTTGGTGAGGTAGTATTTGCCATCAGGGTCAGACCAACTGACATAGATGTCTCCTTCCGATGTAACCCACATCTTTGTATCGTACCAGGAGTATCCAAGAAAGGCGCCTTTGCCACTGCCTAGCGTCAGGACTTTCTTCCCGTCTTTATGGACACGTAACTCTTTTTTGACATAATCACTAACCGCAGTGTACACATTGTCTCCAGAGCAGAACACGGCGCCCTGGAAGTTCATTTCCACCTCATCGATTTTCTTTAAGAACACACCGTTCTTGTACAGGCGGCAGTCTTCGCCGTCACCATTCGGGCAAGGAACGAGAATATACACGTCACCCTTTTCGGAAACCGAGATGCATGGTCTACTGGTGCTGACTTTCTCCACCAATTTCTCAGTCACTTTACCATCGGGAGTGATCTTGTACCAATACAGGCATTCATCCCAGAATGTGTCCTTGAAAGCTGAGACGGCGTGTATAGTACCGTCAGGAGCAACATCAATCGCCATGTCAATGAGATTGTTTGCGGCAGTGTGGACTTTTATCTCCTTATAGTCTCCGTCCTTTGTCACCCGAAGAACCTGAAAATCATATTGCCCGATTTGGCCCATGATCACGAACACTCCACCCCTTGCGGCGAAAGACTTCATCTCATAGTTAAGACGCCAGGCATACTCGTCATACGAGTTGAGGTTTATAATCGGCTTGCGATTAATACATAACCAATCCCGATAAGAATACCTCTCGAGAGAATAGATATCTTTCCCGTCAGAATCAATGTTGTAGGTGTACTGATAATTATTCTCAAATCCTAAATCGTAATAATCATTGAAAGCGCCATCAAGAGGATCCGGATCTCCGTCTATCAAGATTCGACCGCCATTGACCGAGTACAAGAACGGCCCCTGTGCTTTAGATACCGTCACAAGGCATTCGGCAGTGAATCCGCCTTCCACGGAAGTCGCCGTGATCGTGGCAGTTCCTTCCATAAGCCCAAGGACTTTCCCACCCATGACACTGACCGTTAAGGGATCGGACGAGACCCACGTCACTTCCTGGTTGGCAGCATAGGTTGGAGTGCAGATAACTGAAAGTGTTTTGATCCCTCCTACATTAATGTTCATGTTGGACATATTCAAGGAAATACCCTTCAGGGAGACATCCTTTTTAACAGTCAATTCACAATAGCCTTGTATGTCCGTGTCCGCCTTGGACCGGACAATAATCCTAGTCTCTCCAGACGCTATGGCTGTAACCAATCCTGACTCGTCAACAGTCGCCACGAGGCTGTTCTGAGATGCCCATTCGACTTCCTGGTCAGCCCCTTCCGGGTTAACTGTGGCCTTAAGCTGGAAGGTCTCACCTTCTGTGATTTCCAATGTCTCTGGCTCAATCGCCACACCTTCTATTGGTATTACTTTGGGAATCAAGGTAATAACGCAGTTGGCCGGCTTTCCTCCGTCTTTGGTCTTAACTGTTATAGTCGCTGTGCCAGCTCCGACCGTTGTCACCTTCCCGGCGGCATCAACCGTGGCGACCTTGGAGTCCGAGCTGGTCCACTCCACGGATTTGTCCGATGCGTCATCCGGCTTGACTGTGGCAGTCAGCTGGGCGCTCTCACCCTCAGTTATTTCCAGCTTCGACTTGTCGAGTGTCACTTC
This sequence comes from Bacteroidales bacterium, assembly GCA_017429885.1. GTDB lineage: Bacteria > Bacteroidota > Bacteroidia > Bacteroidales > UBA932 > Cryptobacteroides. The sequence goes on from JAFROA010000293.1 coordinate 5,431, forward strand.
CGATACACTCACGGTCTTCGGGGTGACAGTCACAGAGCACGTGGCCGTCTTGGAACCATCTGTGGTTGTGACGGTTATAGTAGCAGTACCGGCTTTCAAGGCAAACACATTGCCGGTAACGTCGACCGATGCGACAGCGGCGTCAGAGGATTTCCAATTGACAGACTTATTCGTGGCGTTGCTCGGAGCTATGGTCGCGGTAAGAACCTCTGATCCGCCCTCAACCAGGGTGAGGGATGTCTTGTTGAGCGTCACTCATGCAATTTACGCAAATATATTCAATATCAGCGTATTATGCCAAATATAATCATTTTCAATTAATAACTAACGCCTATTCCCCAAATCGCCACATGTGGCACACCGGAATGCACCACATGTGCTGAAATATGCCCTTAAACCGTGCCATGTGGCACATCGGGACCACCCACATGGCAGGAAACAGCCCTTAAAACGTGCCATGTGGCACATCGGGGCCACCCACATGGCAAAGTGAATAGATCCCCGGTCAGACCGGGGATGACAAAGGTGGACCGGGGATGACAAAGGTGGGCCGAGGATGACAAGGACCGGGGATGACAAGGGGTCTATGCGATGCGGGAGACTGAGTCGAGCTCAAGGCCCATATCGCCCATCATTTCCAGAAGGGCGGAAAGGGAGGATTCGGATGATATAACCGAGGAGAGGGTGTCGAGATTGTATTCCGTGTTCTTCATGGCTTGATATTTTTAGTTGTTTCCATTTCTGTTTTCCTATCGCAAAGGTAGCCCCAGCTTGTGCCTATCCAAGGCACAAGCGTAAGAATTTTCTAATAATTCTCAGTTTTTTCGAGACTTTTTAGTAAGTTTAGAGAAATAATCTGAAAATGGGCGAGGAAAGAAGTTCAGACAAACTAGCGAGATACATCATGTGGGCGGCCGCCGCGGTTGCCATAATCGCGCTTTGCTGGTATTTCAGGAGCGTCATAATCTACATCATTCTCGCCGCTGTCGTGTCATTGCTGGGGCATCCGATAATGAGGCTGTTCCGCAAAATCAAGATCAAGGGTAAAAGCGCCCCGAACTGGCTGTTGGCCATTCTCACCCTGATTATTATCATGGCTCTTATTGTCGGGATTGTCACACAAGTCATACCTGTGGTTTCAGGAATCATACAAAGTGTGTCCAACAATCTTCAGACAGCGTCTTTCAGCACCTCTGAGATAGCCCGCTGGGCGGACAAGCTTAACGTCTGGCTGATTGACCGTTTCCCGACTCTCGGGAGAGACTTCAAGATACAGGAATCCGTCGCGGCATGGATGAAAAACGCCTTCGATGTGTCTTCCATCACTTCAGTGGTGGGCTCTGTGGCTTCGACACTCGGGTCACTTCTCATAGGCCTGTTCTCCGTGGTGTTCATCGGTTTCTTTTTCATCAAGGATGAGAAATTGTTCCGTAGGATCATCGGCTCCCTCGTCCCTGACAGGATTGAAGGCGAAGCTATTAAAGCTGTCGGCGACATCGAGCACCTGCTGACCAGATACTTCGGCGGTCTTCTAATGGAGGTCATAGGAGTGGCGACTCTGGATTTCCTGGGCCTGTGGCTTATTGCCAGGATAGGTCTTTATCCCGCGCTGGGTATCGCTGTA
>JAFROA010000294.1 GCA_017429885.1 Bacteroidales bacterium
ATTCACTATAGCGGAGAACAAGTAGCTTGGTGGCACCAGCAGCCTATGGCAAATGTTTTGCTAATGTTTGGCAAATTTTTATATTTGTAAGTCAGGAAAACACTAAAAAACAATTGATATGAAAAAGATTCTGGCCATCATGGCCGCAGTTTTGACACTAGCATCCTGTAGCGAGAATTTCAACGCCGCATATCTCCTTTCAAGTGGAGTCAAAATCGCCCAGGCCGCATCCGTCACTGACGAGCAGATGAAGGCCTATGTGAGCCAATATGTCGCCCAGCTCGACGCCCAGAGCACTGTCCTTCCCGAGAGCAACGCCTACGTCAAAAGAGTGCGTAACCTCACGAAGGGCATCACCGAGGTCGACGGTACTCCACTGAATTTCAAGGTATACCAGACAAACGACGTCAACGCTTTCGCCTGCGCCGACGGCAGCGTCAGGATCTACACCGGACTTCTCGACAGGATGACAGACGACGAGGTCCTCGGAGTTGTGGGACACGAGATTGGCCATGTCGCCCTCAAGCACTCCTTGAAGCAATATAAGGCGGCTTTGCGCAACTCGGCTATCAGGGACGCCGTTGTCTCCACAGGAGGTGCGGTGGCTGTCCTGACCGCTTCTCAGCTCGGTGACCTCGGAGAGGCTCTCATGAGCGCCAAATTCTCAAGGAAGCAAGAGGCTCAGGCTGACGACTATGGCTATGACTTCCTGGTCGCCCACAAGAAGAATCCTTGGGCTATGGCTATGTCCTTCGAGAAACTGTTGAGCCTTTCCAACGGTGGCGCTTCCGCGGGAACACAAGCAGCCTCATCCAGCTCAGCGGTCTCCGAGATATTCTCAGACCACCCGTCAACAGAAAAGCGCATCGCGACAATGTCGCAACGCGCAACTAATGACGGCTATAAACGTCCTGCCAAATAAACTGGACGTAGCTTTCTACAGATTTTCACCGGGGGCGATGGCGACATCGCCCTTTTGTCCATCCTCAGGTACCTGGGACGATGGGGCTACTATATCACCCTGAGTCACATAGACTTCCGGCTCTTCAAGATCCCCGTCCTGCGGATGGCATGCTGTGAATGCCACTGGAGCCAACGAGGCCAGTCCCATCGATAGACCGACCAACTTGACAACCTTACCGAGCCTCCGACGGGCGGCTAGCTGGTTCTCAAGATAAACCACTTCCGCCTCGCACTTGGGACAGGTCCCGGCACAGGAGCCTTTGTGCTTGCACTCAGAGGTGACAAACTCGATCTCATTCTCCGCCGCGATCTGGCGACGGATTTCCTTGAGCATCTTACAGATTTCTTTTCCTCTTTGCATATTCCACGTTGTATTTGAATTTATCTATTCTCTCAAAACCAAGTCCCCGTACAGCAGCCTCACTCCTCGCGATGTCATCCTTGGTGTTGTAGGCAGGAATCTCCGGGATCCTGATCACGCACTTGTCAGCCAGCCCCTTCTCCGAAAGGATCCTCAGATTCTCGAGCACCTTGCCATTGTCCTTGCCGGTGTAGCTTGAATATATCCCCGGATCAATGTCCTTGATGTCAATCAAGTAGCTGTCCACCACCGGGATGACATCTTCCAAAAAGGACGGAGGCACATTCAGGCACGTCTCCAGATTTATCTTCCACTGTTCACCACAAACCGTCCTGAACTCTTTGATAAACAAATGGTTCAATAACGGCTCTCCCCCTCCGAACGTGACTCCCCCTCCCGTAGCCAAGAAATACAGCTCGTCCTTCCTCAACTCCATATAAAGCTCCTCCGGGGTATATTCCTTAAACGGATACGAGTCCGAAAGAGTCTGGGGATTCAGGCAATACTTGCAGTCAAGGGGACAAAACATGAAGGCTACCAGAGTGGTGACTCCTTCACCATCAACCCCTATCCGCAGTCTGGATAGCGCTGAGATCTTGGCTTTCATCTACATATATAAACCCCAAAATTCGAGAATCTTGCTCGTCTTTTAAGAAAAAAAATGAAATTATGGCTGTTTATAGTCCGGCCTGAGAGAAACAGAAGTCTCTGTCGGGAAATCGGCAGGAACCTTCCGCTTTACTTCACCCGTGGCGCACCATTCTGCCCCTCTTATCAGAAGCTCCTGAAAACCAGCGCATTGCATAGCCTGGTTATCCTCCAGAGTCTCACCGCAGTGACCAAGCATGGTGTGGAATATCCTTCCTTTGCCATATTCAACCGTGAAGACTAACGGTTCCTCACGGCCAGAACCACCTTTATCTATTGGTGAATATGCGGTGTAAAGAAGGTCCTTGATGTCTCCCGGGCCCCTCATCCTGTCATACAGCTCGTCACTGGCGTGCTTCCAATGCTCCGGAAGGCCTTCCACTATCGGATGGGAAGAGACCCTCCTGTTCATGATGTATTCATGTCTGGCGCCGTGGGACCCACCTGAACCAGGAGTCTCGTCCCTGAAGAGACCACCGTCTTTCCAGTAGACGTAAGGTCCTGATTTCTCGTCCCTTCCACCCCATCCGCCAAGAGCGATGATCTGATTGTACTCTTCCCAGCCGGTGAAAGCATTATCCGCGGCATGGTACACGACCACTCCCCCGCCGTTCTTGACGAAATCCAGAAAAGCGGAATTCATCTTCTCCGGCCATGGATCGCCATTATAGTCAAGGAACACGAAGTCATATTCGCTGAAATCCACATCGAAGCCAGACATGTCCTCCCCGGAGGCCGGAGAGACAGCGACATCCATCTTGAACTGGCCGGAATTCTCAAGGATAAGCTTGATCGCCTTATGGCTGACCGGCCAATTGTGGTTGTTCTGCCCGGTGATGATGACACCATGAATCGGCTTCCCTGTGCAAGCGGAACAGAGAGTGACCAGGAGAAGAATGGCCACGACGAAAAGATTGTGAAGAGTTCTCATGCTGATTATTGTAAAGGTATATCAAAAAGCACAAAGGCATCAGGATCCAGGACCCCTTCAATGACGCCTCCTTTCATTTCCAAAGGAATCTCGGTGAATGCCCTGTCAGAATCAGTGAGATAGGCATAGACCAATCCGTCTCCAGCTCCTTTGATCTCAATTCGGAACGGCCGGATCTTGGTCACGTTATTATCCTCGGAGTACCGTGTCAACAGCACCCTCAGATGGCCGTCAGAGGAGCGAGCCGCAGTCGCATATAGTTCATTGTCACCTGCTTCCGCTTTCACCTGTGTCCCGTACTGAATCAATTTGTCCCATGCGTAGAAAGCATAGTAAGTCTTTGAAGGACGATAAGTTGTCTGATCAAAGGCCCCGCAGAAGGCGCTGGGGCGGAAATCATAGTACATGAGCATGTCAACCGGCTCATCCTGGCAGGCAGACATAACAGCGGCGGTGAAGGCGGCGCCTTTGATGGCGCTGATCTCGGACAAGCTGTACACATACTCATCTGTCCAGCCTTTGATGAAATTCCACTCGTCAAGGAAAGACGGGGTGTCCGTGAATCCGTTTTTGTCCAAAAGAGCCCGGATGCGTCTCGCTTTTTCAGTGAAAGCCGAAACGGAGCGCTCATAAATATGCCATGAGAAGAAGTCCAGACCTATTTTCTTTTGACTCATCCTTTGGAGGAAGGTGTCCGCCCAGTCCTCCATCCAGCACAAAGCCGGCCCTCCGATCATCAAGTCCGGAAAGGTCTTGTTAAGATATTTTGCGGCAACCTCGTAAAACTCATAGAACTGCTCCGGGGTGCCACCCCAAGTGTGTGGCTTTGTTTTCCAGTCCTCAACGTCCAGATCCGGCTCGTTCCATATCTCCCAGTATTTGATACCCAGATGGAGGCCATTCGCCCACCCCTCGTTGTAATGCCTGATGACATGCTCACATATCTTTGCCCATTTGAGATAATCCTTGGGCGGAAAAATATTGTATTGCTTAACCGTGTGCTCTATGCTTTCTCCCAGCCGGAAAAACACCTGGGCACCGGCGGCTGTTATGTTCGTGAGATAGGCGTCGGTGTTGGTGAAATCGTATGCTGACGGATCATTGGGATTTTTGTCAAAATCCGGGAACAGCTGGGAAATGTCCACGCAATGCGGCCCGCCATATCCGGCATAGTATGCGGAATCATGTGTACGGGCGTAAGGGATATTAAGGACTTTGTACTCATAAAAGTTGCCACGGGTCTGCTCCTTGGCATTGGCGACGGCCGGGCCATTGTTCACGGCATTCATCGGCTTGATCGTCCCGACTACCGCGGCAGGATCGATGACAACTTGCGCGCCGGCAGGAAGCCAAAACGCCATCAGGAAGGTCAAGCAGATGGTTCTGGGAGATTTCATGGGCATATATGTTAGAGAGACTCTCGATAATACAAATATACAAAAAATGGAATCCGCGATTATCTGGTTACTAGCATTTAGCCAACTATTTGTTGATCGAATCCGTACAATCAAGCATCGCTTTTAATACTGTTTTCGGCTCTTTCAATCGATCATTCGGGATATATATACCGACGCATCCCACAACATGACCGCTCTTGAACAGAGGAGCCGCGAAGCCTGTAATTCCATGTTTATCATCAAGGCATGAGGCATAAGAAAAACGTTAACGATTATTTTCCAGATGGCCATAATATCTATTCTTCTTGCTTCTTGTAAGCTTGCGTCCTAGCGATACCAATTAGCACCCATAGATTACCGTGTTACGGAAGTGATTGAAATATAGCATGTTAATATATTAGATAGTCCCAAAACACTCACCATCTGATTAAGTAATCAATTGATGCTAAGGAGTTTCCATAACACGGCATTTGTATCGTCCTGAAAAAAGTTTACCAAAAAAGGTAAAAAAGAATGGAAGCAAGAAGCTGCCGGGCGATGCAGCGAGCCCAAGCAAAGATGCTGCGCGAATACTTCTCCGGAGTTCCCGTGGAGAGCCTGTCGAAACGATA
>JAFROA010000295.1 GCA_017429885.1 Bacteroidales bacterium
ACCTTTCCTTCGAACCTTTGTAGACAAAGAGGAACATTCTACCTGAGCGACGGTCATAGGCCATGTTCTGGACACCCCAATTGGTGTTGCCAGTGTACACGAAATACTTGTCCAGAGGCTTCTCGGGACCCTCGGAATAGAACTCACCGAACTTGACTGTACCCGCGAATCCAGCCAGCTTATCAAGGTCGTAACGAAGCAGGATCTGGCTGTCGTTGTCGCTTCTGGAGGTGTCGCCATAAACACCGTAAGCGACATACAGAAAATCTTTTCCCCTCTTTTTACCGATCTTGGGGGCGATCGCGACACCATCTATTCCGGAGCAGCCATAGAAATGCTCATATTCCTCACCGGAGGGACCGAAACCCTTGAGGTGATAGTCCTTGGTGGCCTCCCGGACACAGACAATCTTGAAAGCTTCATTATTCTCAGAATCCTGGCCAACCTCAGTAATTCTATCAACATCGATAATAGCGATATAGAACATTGACCTCCCTTTCGCGAAGTCAGACAAGCCCTGGCCTATCACGTCATCCTTACACTCTAACGATGCGAATACCTTACGCCGTGACGGATCGAATACCATGGCACCGAGATGACCTTGGATATGCTCCACCGATCCGAGGATGTCACCCTTCATGTCAGTCACGAGGAACCTGTCCGTGAAAGAGAAATACATCCTTCCGGCACCAGGATCATAAGCTATTCCCTGGACATGATGTTTGCCCCCCTCAACATAAATCTCCGGGAGCGCTCCGTCATGACCGGCTTGACCAGCCATCCCTGTCCCCAGAGCGAAACATGCGACAAAAAGGAATAATATCTTTCTCATATTCAACTATTTCCCAATTCCATAACCATGGCTTTGGCGACCGCTTCCGACGCACCGCCGCCCCCAAGAGATTCCCTTATCTCAAAGTAACCAGCCAACATTTTTTCCTTATATTCAGAATCCTCTATAAGACGCCTCACCTCATTCAGGAGATTGCCCGCGGTAAAGTAATCCTGAAGGAGCTCCCTGAAGCACATCCTGTCAAGAATCAAGTTGCCTAGACTGATATAACGCACTTTAATTATCATTCTGGCAATCAAGTAATTAAGGGTAGATGTCCTATAGGCGACGACCTGCGGAGTCCCCAAGAGAGCGCACTCAAGTGACGCGGTACCGGAATTCACAACAGCGGCGGCGGCATGGCGCATGACGCCATAAGTGTTACCGAAGACTACCCTCACATGGTCCCTTCCTCCGACATACCCAGAGTAATCTTCAGCTGAACGGGAGGGCGCTCCGGCAATAACGAACTGATAGTCAGAATATTCCTTCAGAGCATGAAGCTTATCGGCAAACTCCATGTAAACAGGCATCATAGAAGATATCTCCCCAGACCTCGAGCCAGGAAGAAGAGCGATAATAGGCTTGTCCGGCAAACCTGTCTCATCCAAGAAATCCTTCCTTGTCTGTGTCATGGCCGACGAATTATCCACAGCGTCCACAAGAGGATTCCCTTTGTATATGAAATCGACCTCTTTTGAAGTGAAATACGGGATCTCGAACGGGAACACTATAAATAGTTTATCGACATATTCCTTGAGTTTCCTCACACGGCTTTCCCTGGAGGCCCAAACCTTCGGGGCGATGTAATAAAACACCCTGAAGCCGGCCTTATGGGCAAATTCAGCTATCTTGAAGTTGAATCCAGGATAATCGATGAGGATAACCGCGTCAGGTTCCCATGAGAGAATGTCTTTCTTGCATGACTCCAGCCTTTTGGCGAATTTCCGAGGATGGAGAAGGACCTGAGAGAACCCGATGACCGCCCCTTCCCTGTAATCGCTTACAAGCTCTCCTCCAGCCGCCGCCATCAAGACACCTCCCCAACAGCGGATCTCGGCTTGTGGATCGGCGGCGAGAAGCCCCCGGATCAAATTAGATCCGTGGAGATCCCCGGAAGCTTCTCCGGCTATGAGATAATACCGTCCCATCAGAACTCCTCGTTCATCATGCTCCCAAGACGCCTTTCCTCGTCATGGTCCGTTCTGTCAATAGTCTGCGGGGTTATTGATATATAGCCATCCTCAAGAGCGTGGTGATCAGCGAATCCGTCCCCGCCCGGGCTTCCGTCAAGGAACCGGCCACGCATGATGTACAGCCCATCAACCCTCTCATTGACCTCAGGAGGAACAGCTCCATCCCATGTCTCGAATTCCTCGACCCAATACCCGTATCCTTGATGACAGACACGCACACCCCTCACAGGCACGTCAGAGGGGGGAAAGTTGATGTTATACGACATTCCCCTCCCCTTTGGCCAGTTGTCCATCAACTTGGAGAAAATGGCGGGGAAACGCTCTGTGACAGACGAGAAGTCAGCGTCTTCCCCGAACTCACAGAGAGAAACGCCTATCGCCGGGATCCCGTTGATCGCCGCCTCCTCAGCCGCACCCATGGTGCCGGAATAATTAGTGGCGACGGAAGCGTTGGAGCCATGATTGATGCCGCATATCACCACATCGCACTTCCTGTCTGGGAATATTTTGTCCAACGCGAACTTGACGCAGCTGGCTGGGGTGGCATCCAACCATGACCAAGAGACCCCATCCTTCTCGCCGAGGTATTTATAGGCGCATGGACGGTTGCCCAAAGACACGGCGACTGACATCCCGGACTGGTGGGTTCTCGGCGCCACAACCGTGATCCTGCCAAATTGTCGCATCATCGACACAAGCTCATGGATGCCCTTGGAGCTGTATCCGTCGTCGTTCGTTATCAATATGTTCAGATTTGAAGGCATATCAATCGTTTTTAGTTTACAAATATACTGAATTCCCCTTTTTTTTGGTAAATTTGCATCACTTTTGCAGTAAGAAATGACTGCCTATAGAAAGGAAATGTTTAAACAACTTATAATTATTTTTTAACAATGATCAAATTAGGTATTAACGGATTCGGCCGCATCGGCCGTATGGTTTTCCGCGCTGCTGTCGAGAATTTCGCCAATGACATTGAGGTCGTCGGTATCAATGACCTTCTCGATCCCGAGTATCTCGCTTACATGCTCAAGTATGATTCAGTCCATGGCCAGTTCCAGGGCGACATCAAGGTCGAGAATGGCAATCTCATCGTAAACGGAAAGTGCATCCGTGTCACCGCCGAGATGGATCCCGCCAACCTGAAATGGAATGAGGTCGGCGCTGAGATCGTAGTCGAGTCCACTGGTTTCTTCCTCACTGACGAGACCGCAAGGAAGCACATCCAGGCTGGAGCAAAGAAGGTTATCATGTCCGCTCCTTCAAAGGACGCCACCCCTATGTTCGTCTATGGTGTGAACCACACCACTTACGCTGGTCAGGACATCATCTCCAACGCTTCCTGCACCACCAACTGCCTTGCCCCTATCTCCAAGGTTCTCAACGACAAGTTCGGAATCAAGAGGGGTCTCATGACCACCGTTCACGCCGCCACAGCGACCCAGAAGACCGTCGACGGTCCTTCCAAGAAGGATTGGAGAGGTGGCCGTGGAATCCTCGAGAACATCATTCCTTCCTCCACCGGTGCCGCCAAGGCTGTCGGTAAGGTTCTTCCTGAGCTCAATGGTAAGCTCACCGGAATGTCTCTCCGCGTCCCTACATCTGATGTCTCCTTCGTTGACCTGACTTGCGAGCTCAACACTCCCGCCACTTACGACGAGATCTGCGCCGCCATGAAGGCCGCTTCCGAGGGCGAGCTCAAGGGCATCCTGGGCTACACCGATGAGGCAGTCGTTTCCACCGACTTCCGCAACGATCCTCGTACTTCCATCTTCGACGTCAAGGCCGGTATCCAGCTCGATCCTACCTTCGTCAAGGTCTGCGCCTGGTACGACAATGAGTGGGGTTATTCCAACAAAGTCCTTGAAATGGCCCGCGTTATTGCATAATTACAAATTATTTATAAATTTGCGATTGCAAGGCTTGGCCTTCGGGCCAGGCCTTTTTTTTAAAGGAACATTTTAAACAACTTATTAATTATCAGCATTATGAAAAAGTATGTTTTGTCATTCATGTGCGTAGCCATCATCTTCTCTGGCTGCTCCAACATGTCCAAGACCGGTAAAGGAACTTTGATCGGATCTGGCGCAGGTGCCGCTATCGGTGCTGGCCTTGGCGCTATCATCGGTAAGGATGCCAAGGGTGCCGCCATCGGTGCCGCCATCGGAACAGCCGTCGGCGCTGGCGCTGGTGCTGTCATCGGAAAGAAGATGGACAAGAAGGCCGAGGAGCTCGCCGCCCTCGAGAACGCTCAGATCGAGACTGTCGAGGACGCCAACGGACTTGAGGCCATCAAGGTCACCTTCAACAGCGGTATTCTCTTCGACACCAACAAGTCTGACCTCAAGCAGGCTTCAAAGAATGAGCTCAGCCAGTTCGCTAGCAAGATGTCTGACATGGTGGACACCGACATCACCATCTATGGCCACACGGACAACACCGGTTCCGACGCCGTCAACGAGAGGCTTTCCAACGAGAGGGCCCAGAGCGTAGCCAAATATCTGAAGAACTGCGGTATCGCGGCCACCCGTATGACCACTGAGGGCAAGTCCTACTCAATGCCTGTAGCTGACAACAGCACCAAGGAGGGAAGGGCCCAGAACCGTCGTGTCGAGATCTACATCTCCGCCAACCAGAAGATGATCGAGGCCGCCGAGAACGGTACTCTCGAGTAGTAATTTAACCATCTTCACACATAATTAGGGGTGACTCGTAATCGAGCCACCCCTAATTATTATCAGTTGCACTTGCAACAGGCTATTGGACATCTACTCTCGTTTCATTTGATTTCACTCCGCTTCCATCAGTTGCCCTGCAGTATATTGTAACTGTTCCTTTCTTCACACCATTCAACCTGACTCTTCTCTTGTCACTAGGATCATCATAAGTAAGCTTAAGAATACTGCTATTCGAGGTTACCCATTCAACTGCTTTTACATCAGCCGTGGATGGTGTGACTGTCGCGGAAGTGTTATAACTGCTCCCAGCTGTCACTTGCATATACTCACCGATTCTGATCTCAGAGATGTAAGGCGTGCCCAAAATGCCAATCTGCTTGGATACAGTTTTGGTGACCTCGCCATTCAGGCTCCTATAGGTCGCGGTAAGAATCACAGGATTGCTCGCGGTAGTGTTCTTAAGACCCCTGATGGTACAAGTTAGGTCAGTGGTAGACTCAATCTTAGCGCATGAGGTTGAACTTAGTGACCAGGTGACCTTATTGTTGAATGGATCAGGTGAGAGGGCAGCTGTAACCTTGAAGGTACCATTAGGCCTGGTCTGATAGCTACCGGTTCCACCACTGCTAGTTAATGTGATTTGGTTTGCCGTCCTTTCATTGATTGAGAAGTCAATTCTCCCAACTACCCCGCTGCCGTCTTGTGCTTCCGCTATGACATAGTCATTGAAACTCTCTTTCTTGAATGTCACTAAACCATTCTGATCCACAGTGAACGCATCGGTATTGCTGCTCCTCCATGTCACTTTTGTATTATTCGCATTGGTTGGATATACCTTAGCGGAAAGCTTGTATGTTTTGTCCTTATAAGTAATATACTGCCAATGGAAAGTTTCTGCCTTCCCTGAAGGATTGAGGATTTCTATCTTGGTCACAGGTTGTGTCACAGTCACCGTACATTTAGCTGTCTTGGATCCGTCTTGCGTCGTCACAGTGATCGTAGTCGTTCCCTTTGCTTTGGCTATCACCTCTCCTGTTGTTGAGACAATCGCGAC
>JAFROA010000027.1 GCA_017429885.1 Bacteroidales bacterium
AATTCTCGATGATTTGTCATGGTGGAGTGTATTTCATGAGGAAAGGGAAACTTGACTCTTTCTCTGCCACCTGCCGGTTTATTCTTGACAATTATGAGTCTTTCCGTTTCCCCACTTATCCCTCCAAGGATCCTGTGGATGAGCCTGTCTTGGCATTGGCATGCGCGGTTCACGACTATCCGCCCGCCTGCAACTATAAACGTGTCTTCTGCTACTATCCGATATGCGACCGCGTAGAGGCTGATATATCCCGGGGATGGTTATCTTATCGTTATTCCTCTAAGAAGCGGACCTCGTTGGGGCGTTATTTCCTTCATTGGAGCACGGCCCAGACAAGAGGTGAGATGTATCGGCGTGAGGTGCGGAATCGTGAGAGGATGATAGATTCCGGGTTCAGACCTCCCCGGAAATGGGAGATCAGGAATAGGTTGACAGATTGTCTCAGGCTATTGGTAAATGTGTTTCTCAGACTGATTGGTAAATAAGGCTCCTTCCCCCCTGGTGATGTCGATTGCTATTTATCTTCTTATTTGCTATATTAGCGGCGTTTTTGAGCGCATTATTATTGACTTATGTTCTTAACTTTAGGGACACCTGTGGCGTGCCGCGTCACAGAAATCTTGAAAGATTATATCACAAGGAACAATCCCTTGGTCAAGGAGTTATATGTCAATCTAGGAGATGTCAAGACAGTCCGCATCTTGTCTTTCTACCCCGGAACAGAAAACATTATCGACAGGGAGCTTGCCTTGAGCCTTACCTCTCCCGTGGCTATGCCGGACGCGACGGTTTGGCTTTGGAGGGAGGCCGGTTTCTCCGATTTTGTCAGAAGGGTCCTTGGTATTGATCTTGGGGAAGAGCAAGAGGAATCCCAGTGGCTGGAGTTGTTTCATCTTGAACAAGACGGTTCCATGGGTTGCATGGCGTCAGTTGACCCCACTGGAGAGTGGGGGGTACATTACTCGTTCAATGATGAATACTTTTACGGCTTGGATGGGCTCGGGCCCTCTAGCTGGTTCAAGGAAGGTCATATCATGGTCCAGTCCTTTTTCCGTATCCTTAATTTGCCGTCAACTTCTCTTGTGCATGGGGCCTGTGTCGGTGTGGAGGACACGGGAGTGTTGATGTGCGCCAGGGGTGGGGGTGGCAAGTCCACACTTTCAGTCCAGGCAATGCTCAAGGGCTTTGAATATGTCTCGGATGACTATCTGATCCTTCATAAAGATGATAAGGGGGTGACCGCTTCTCCGATCTATTCTTTCATCACATTGTCTCCAGAGATGTATGACAGGATGTATGATGATCTCGACCAGGCCAGGTTTCTCGGTGTCAGTCCATGGAAAGGGAAGTATGTACTGGATATTTCAAGATATAGGGATAATTTCCGCCGCCACTATCCGGTCAATGCCCTTATTTACCCCGAGATAAATCTGGATGCCGCCGCTCCTTCCATTGAGAAATGCACTCCTGCTGATAGAGGGAAAACCGTTGTCCAGATAGCGCATTCCACAATCTCACAGATGGGGTTCCATGGATTCAAGGGGGGGCAGACAGATAAGGCTTTTATTCTTAAAACCATCAAGATGTTATCAGGACTTGACTGCTATAAGATAACTCTCTGCCCTGACATTATTGCAAATGTAGACTGTTTGCGTGGCTTTACGCGTTCTTTGAGAAATCGATAATAATAGATTAATGATATGGAATCACGCAATTACCAGCTTAATGACGCCAAGATGTTCGTAGATATAGCTGACGGAACAGCTATCGTCATTAATTCCGCGACCGGAATTTACTATGGCATGAATGGTCTCGGGACAGCGATTTACGAGAATCTCCAGGCAGGATCATCCACAGGTGATGTGCTAGCCGCCGCTGTCCAGCTGCCCGGTGTGCCTGAAGGTTTTGAAGCCGTTTTAGAGAGTTTCATCACCTCTTTGGTCGAGTATGAGATAATGGTGCCCTGCTCAGAGACATCGTCCAAACCCTCGCGGATTGATTTGGAGGTGGCGAAGGGGGATGGATTCATTCCCGTTTGCACGGAATATCAAGATGTTCAGGAACTTCTGTTCGCTGACCCGATTCATGAGGTTGATGTGGATGAAGGTTGGAAACCGGAGTAGATTCTTATGCCCGCCATCTCGGTTGTAGTGCCCGTTTTTAATACAGACAAGTGGCTGGACCGCTGTCTGGATTCTGTCCGGAGTCAGTCTTTCTCTGATCTGGAGATCCTTTGTATTGACGACGGGTCGTTGGATGGTACGCCGGAAATATTGAGTAGACATGCGTCAGAGGACCCTAGGATCCGGGTTATTACTTTTCCGGAGAATCATGGAGTACCTTATGCCAGGAATGTGGCAATGGAGGAGGTCTCTGGGGAGTATCTGTATTTCATGGATTCCGATGACTGGATCGACCCTGATTACCTCGAGGAGATGTACGTCGCGGCTGAACGAACCGGACAGGATGTGGTCATTAACGGCAATTGGTACCTGGAGTATGACAATCCTTCCAAGCGAAGGCATTGCGGACGTTTCGGCTTCGTCCATGAGGAAGCGGGTTTCTATAATCCGGTAGTTGTCCAATCAAATTTCTTCCCTGTAGTCTGGAGCCGCCTTTACAGACTGAAGTATCTCAACGATAATGACATCCGTTCCCCTCTTCTGAAAGGTGGGGTTGAGGATAACTATTTCACTTCCCTGGCGGAGATCCTTCAGGAGAGGAGCTATATTTTCAACGGATCTTACTATCACTATTACCAAAGGGAAGGGTCCCTGGTCCATCAGCCGGATGCGGCGTTCCGACATTTCCAGAATTTCAGGATTTTCCTGGACGAGCTCCACAAGAGGGGCATACCTCCTCATGCGGCCAAGCGGTTTTACTCCCAAAAGGGTCTGGAAGTCCGGGACGAGGAGCGGTTCAGTTTCCTAAAGGACTATTTTGTTGATGTTGAGCCTGATGTCCTCGCTTGTCCGGAACTCTACGGGTCGCTGGACGTGTTTTTCATGAAAGCTTTCGTCTCATCTCCGAATCTCGAGACATTTCTTTCATGTTATGGTCCTGTTCACAACATGAAGTTCACCGCCAAGCTTATCAGTGGGGGAGTTTACCACTCCGTGTTTCAAATTCTTGATGGTTCTTGGTGGATATGATTTCGGTAGTTATCCCCGTTTATAATGCGGAATCTTTTATCTCCAAATGTGTCGGGTCAGTACTTGAGCAGACTTTCTCCGATTTGGAATTGATTTGTGTTGATGACTGTTCCAAGGACGGATCGTCGAAACTACTGGATGGTTTTGATGATCCGAGGGTGAGGGTAATAAGGTTCGCTGAGAACCGGGGTGTCTCGGCGGCCAGAAATGCCGGATTGGAAGCCGCTGTCGGGGATTATGTCTATTTCCTGGACTCTGACGACTGGCTTGATCCGGACTACCTTGAAGCGATGTTCCTCAAGGCTCAGGAGACAGGAGAAGATATAATAGTCAATTCAAATTACATCGAAGAGTTCCCAAAAGAGGGTAAACGGGCGCTTAGCAGCAGGTTTGGGTTCGTCGAGGATGAACCTGGTTATTATCCTATGAACGTGATACAGAATAAGTTCCCTCCGGTCGTTTGGGCAAGGCTTTTCCGGAGGGGATTCCTCTTGGAGAAAGGAGTCCGTTTTCCTCCGCCATTTGTCCGGAACGGGACGGAGGACATTTTTTTCACGGGATTGGCAAGCTCGTTCCATAGTAAAGGATTCGTGTTCAGGGGACCATACTATCACTATCTCCAGCGTTCCGAGTCTCTACTGCACCAGAGAGACCTATGCTACCATAACATAGTGAGTTTCAAGGCTCTTCATGATGAGCGAAAGACTAGGAATTTGCCAACCGAGGGATTGAGGCTTTTTTACGGAGGCACCGTCATCGTAGACACTGAGGAGAAATTCGATTTCGCGAAAGACTTTTTTACCGAGATCGCGCCGGAGGTGCGTCGTCACAAAGAGATTTACGCTCCTCTGGATGTTTTCTTGATGGAGGCCATCCTCATATGCCCTGATTATGCCGGTTTCAGGGAAAGATACAACCCTAATATTTCTATCTCCTTCATAAGGAGCAGGATGAGAATATGACTTTATTAATCGCGGTATTACTCGCGGCCGATTATTGCCTTTCCAAGGTCAATACCGACTGCTACCCTCCTGTCATTGACAGTGTCACCGGCTTGAGGCGTTTCGGATTATTATATTAAGTAATATTAGGTTTATCCAATAATAATTAATATCTTGCAAAGATTTTTCTACCAAAATGAAAATTGATTCTTTATCCATATCTGTTGTGATTCCCGTCAAGGACGAGTCCGCTAATATCCGCGGCTTGTTCGAGGATATAAAACAGATGTGTGAGAATCATTTCTCCCGATATGAGATTATTATTGTCAATGATGGCTCTACTGACGGAACCAGGGATGTTTGCCGTGATCTCCATCCTTTGAAGTACGTTGAGTTTGACCATAATTATGGACAGACGGCGGCTCTTGATTGCGGGTTTAAAATGGCGGCATATGATTTTGTCGCCGCTCTTGACGGAGATGGCCAGAACATTCCGGGAGATATTCCCAAGATGGTCAAATATCTTATTGATAATGACCTGGATGTGGTTTGCGGGTGGCGCAAGGTTCGTAGGGACAATCCTTTCAGGCGTCTGCTCATGAAAATGGCATATGTTCTCAGGCAGGCATGTCTTCATGATGGCATCCATGACTCAGGGTGCACATTGAAAGTTTTTAGAAGGGAAGTACTTGAGGGACTTGACCTTGTAGACGGTCAGCATCGCTTTATACCGGCTATCCTAATTAATCGTGGATGTAAGGTGGGCGAGGTTGAGGTCTCACATAACCGAAGAAAAAACGGTAAATCGAAGTATCATTCTTTATCCAGGATTTTCCACGGCTTGATGGATATGTATGCGATAAGGAAAGGTTCAGTGAAGGAGCATCCGTCCACATATGTTGTGAAGGGTGTATCTAATCTTTAGCTGTATGAGAATCCTTATTCTCATATCATCTCTCGAGGGAGGTGGAGCCGAGCGAATCGCCACAAGGGTGGCTAGCTCGTTGGCTGAGAGGCATGATGTTCATATCATGCCCTTTTCCGTTTCCTCCAATCCTTATCCGCTTTCTGATAAGGTCAAGGTTAATAATGCGGGATTATTTGATTTAAGACAGCGCTCCAGTATTCCATACAGGTATCTCATATCCATCGTTTATGGATATATCTATCTTACTATCATACGCCTTTCTTTTCGTCCTCAAGTGACATTGAGTTTCCTTAACAAGCCGAATCTACTCAATGCTTTCACATTAGGGGGTGGAAAGAAGATCATGTCTGAGAGGAATAATCCCAAGAAAAAGGGGGAGCGTCATTTCTTAGCCGCTTGTCAAGCGTACCGTCATGCGGATAAAGTCTTTTTCCAGTCTGAGACAGTCCGGGATATGTTTCCGGAAGAAATACGGAGGAAAGGAGTTATAGTCCCGAATCCGGTTGAGGTGACTTGCAAGGCGGAAGGGCACAGTCAAAGGATTGTGGCGTCAGGCCGTCTTAAACCGCAGAAGAATTTTCCTCTTCTCATCCGGGCATTTTCCCGATTCTCTGAAAAGCATCCAGGCCATACCCTGCATATTTACGGTAAAGGCCCACAAGAAGGTGAGTTGAGACAACTGATCGGGGACTTGTCATTAGACGGCAAGGTATTCATCGATGGTTTTGTCGGGAATATCCATGAAGCGATCAAAGATGCGGAGATGTTCGTGCTTTCTTCAGATTACGAAGGTATGCCCAACGCTCTACTGGAGGCTATGATGATGGGACTTCCGTGCGTGACGACTTCATTTGAGAGTGCGGAGGAACTATTCGGAGATTCTGACAGTTGCCTCATGGTCCCAGTCGGCGATGAGACAGCTCTTTCTGATGCCATGTCTCGTGTGGCTGAGGATGAGCGGTTGAGAGAGGCTCTATCCACAAAGGCCTCCAAATTCACGGAAAGATTCTCAATGGAAAGAGTTATTCCTCTATGGGAGAAAGAGTTATGAGCAAGAAACTCACGAGGCTTATCCTTTTGGTGATAGTCGTGCTTCAGTGCGGCGTCATGCTCTTTTGGGCGTCGCGCAAGGCTTACTATTATATTGACGAATGGTATACCTTCGAATACTCCCAGAGCATCAATCATCGAAAGGGTGATATTGAGTATATGCCTCTCAGTCCCCAGTGGAAGAATAAGCAATGGATGGATGTCGGGGACTTGAAAACCAGGTTCACACTTGAGAAAGGGGAGAGTGTATTTGATATTCCTTTCTCCAAATCCGTTGGATTGTTCTTCAAGGATAGGAATTACATGTGGATAATCAATGTCCTTGAGACTGCTTTCGGTAAGGAAGAGGCCCCGAAATGGATATGCATTAGTTTCAACATCGTTATCCTGGCTCTTTTCCAGTTCCTGCTTTTTTATTTCATGGCGGGCTGTCTTGGGGTTGATAGGCGTTCTGCTTTACTAGCGGTAGCGATGTGGGGTTTCTGTCCGTTGGTCATGGGATTGGCGGTTTTCTGCCGTTTCTATGCTTGGACCTTGTTTTTATTCCTTGTCGCCCTTATCCTACATAAACTCATGTGGGATAGTTCATCCCACATCAAGATTATAATCTGCGAGCTTGCCGCGATGCTGGCTTTGTATCTGGCTTTCAGGAATTCCGAATTGGTGTTCGTCCTTGGAGGATCCCTGATTCTCTTTTTCACTATTGCGTTGATTGTCCGGAAACGATACGTTCAGTCCCTTTATTACATCCTGCCCGTGATAGGAGCGGCGCTTCTGATGCCTCACACTATCAAGTTCATCAAGGTTGTCTTACATCCTGCCGCACACACCGCCATTTATCATGGTGGAATGAGAAGTCTGGTCTCAAAACATGTCAAATTCATGTTGACGTCAACTTGGGCGGAAAAGACTGACGCTCTGTTTAATTCTGTCAAGCAGTTTGGTGAC
>JAFROA010000296.1 GCA_017429885.1 Bacteroidales bacterium
GTCGGGGTGGTCATGATTGGCGACGATCCTGGCCACGGACGCTTTAGTGATGAAAAGCGCGGCTTGATAGCCTATGATCAAGAAAATGAGTGCTACCGAGCCCACAACGAAAGAGGCAGAAGGCCTGCCCCGCTTTGTGTTTTTCATGTTTAAAAAAGGTTTAAGTAATTAATTATTAATGCTTCTTCTCTTCCGCAAAACCGGCGACAACTATCACGAACTCCCCTTTCGGCTCATGCTCCTTGAACCAAGCCGAAACCTCCGCGAGAGTGCCCCTTCGATGCTCCTCATGTATTTTTGATATCTCCCTAGCCACGGAGCAATGACGATCCGGACCGAAGAACTCAGAGAACTGGTCCAAAGTCTTAACCAACCTGTAGGGAGACTCGTAGAAAACCATTGTCCTGGTCTCTGTCGCCAACTCCCTCAACAAAGTCTGACGCCCCTTCTTCACGGGAAGGAATCCCTCAAAGCAAAAACGATCGCACGGGAGCCCGGAGGATACTATAGCGGGAATACAGGCAGTCGCTCCCGGAAGTGTCTGGACCTCAATTCCTTCCGCTGCGCAAGTGCGAACCAGGAGGAACCCGGGGTCTGAGATTCCCGGAGTGCCGGCGTCGCTGATCAACGCCACATTCAAACCTCCAAGGATACGCTCCTTTATCAACTCGACTGTCTGGTGCTCATTGAACTTATGGTGAGACCACAGTTTCCCGTGAATATCATAACGCTGGAGCAACACTGAACTAGTCCTGGTGTCCTCCGCCAGAATCACATCGGCCTCTTTCAGGACCTTGACAGCCCTGAAAGTCATGTCCTCAAGATTACCGACAGGAGTCGGGACAATATAGAGGATACCAGCCATAATGGATCAGCTTAACTTTCTGCGCACGGCCATCATCAACCTGTACACGGAATCGGAGCTCATATCCCAATCTGAATGATTCTCAGCGATATAATCCAAAGCCTCAGACAAGGAACCCATAGCGTTGAACTTGGAGATGGTCTCCTGGAAAAGCACCGGATCCTCTCCGAAGAGGGTATTGATAAGGAATACTCTGTCATTGAGTGAGATAGCGCTGATTATGTTCTTCACAGGCATACCGGGACGGTCAGTCCTCCAAGCCTGTTTCTCCGCCATCACATCCATCACGGCGGTGTCAGCCTTAGCAGTGTCCAGGATCGCCTTTCCCGGTTCAGCAGGAGCGACAACAGATCTCAGACCGGTCTCTTCCGGCATATCCTCTACCCCAGGGATAGAGATGTCGATCGGCGTGTCATCAACCGGAGCGATATCGATCGCCTCCTCCGGCTCATCGACGGGAAGGTCCTGAGACTCAGGAAGATCCTTCGCTTCGCTCAGGATGACATCTGCCTCTGCCTCAACCTCAGCGACATCCAAGACTGGCTCAGCCGGAGCCTCTACCGCCGTGGCAGCCGCCGAGCTTAGGCCGTACTCAGCCGCAGCGAAGCGAGGGTGGACGCGGCCGGGCTCGAGCGGATGGCCGTCGACTTCCGGCTGGCCGGCATCCACCGGCAACGCTTTGA
>JAFROA010000297.1 GCA_017429885.1 Bacteroidales bacterium
TGAAAAACTCTTTGGGAAACCTAACTACAATATTGTCAATGAACTTGATGGTTCTACCGAACCGACTTTGTTTTAATTGTTAAACTTTATATAAATCGTCCGGAACTTTTACCGGACACACATGAGGAGTGTTGCTCATATTAAAGGGTGTTTTTTAACATGTGGTTTTCGCGAATATACCTTTTTCTTCGGTTAATTCCGCTTATATTTGTATGTTACTTAAGTGATAATATGCATAAAACCAGTTGTTTATTCGCCATTTCAGTGTTATTTACGCTTGTGGTCGCCTCAGTCTCCTGCGGACATAGGGCGGCCCCTAGGGTGGAGGGTAATTATATATATGAGCACGGATGGAACTATGACATCAATGAGGGACATATTGATGTTCATGAGACCGGGACGATGGATTTCTTCCATGACGGTACCGCTATAGACTCCGCCAGGCAAGTCTACACAGTGACTCTTAAAGATGGTGGCAAGGTGGAATGGGTGTTTAACTATATCAGCCCCAGTCGCTGGAGAGTGGAAGGTGAGGACTTCTATTTCGCCGGTGAGGAGGAAAGTTTCCGTATGGAGTTGCTTGAGACAGTCACGGAGGACTGTGAGGATCAGCCTGAGCTTGCATACAGGATCATCAAGAGCGTCAGTGGGGGAATAGGTCGTGAGACTAAGTTCCATCTGGCCGAGTTAAGCCGCGAGGAATTGATTTGGAGCTATACCTACCCTGATGGCCATACGGACACTTGGGAATTCCGTAGGCGTTGATTGAATTAATTTATTTATTATATTTGTAGTTAACGACTTAATAATAACACAATGAACATCATTCTTACTTTGCTCTTCGGAGCCATCGCAGGCTGGCTGGCCGGTTTCTTTGTGATTAAAGACAAAGGTGGCCTCATCTGGAACATCATCATCGGTCTTCTCGGCGGCGTTGTCGGCGGCTGGCTTCTTGGTCTCATTGGTGCGGACGGCTCCTTCTGGTCACAGTGGTATGGCCAGATCATAAGCGCCGTTATTGGCGCCGTGGTCCTTATCTGGGTCTGGAACTTGATCAAGAAAGCGATCAAGTAGTCCGAGGTAACATTACCTAACGCGATTTTAAGGTCTCTAGCGCTCGAGGAGTGGCTTGAGACCTTTTTCATGAGGGTTTTAGGCTTCAGTGAAAGCCTTGCTGTTGTGCATTATCAGATCACCCTTCTAATAATAGGCTACCGTGTCTGGGCTATCGATTGAAATAGATATAATACAGGGAATATCTCCAGTCGCCCTATCAGCATCTCAAGCATTCCTGTCGCTTTCAGGATGGATGGGAAAGCGGCATAATTTGACATGGAGCCGACTTCCCCGAATCCGGGACCGACGTTTCCAATGCAGGCGACTGACGCGGTGACCCCTGTGCCTGGCCGGACCATTTTCATGATAATCAGGAGCGATTATATTCACGAGGCCAAATTAAACGCTGTAGTCGAGGCGATCAGGCGTATCATCCCGGCGAACTTGCTGGAAGGTCCTGTAAGGATAGGGAATATTGTTAAATCATGTTTTTTGAAAAAACATGAGACGCATTCCGTAACTTTGTGTGTTTATATGTCAGAATGATGAATCTTGTTCATCTGAATGAGCAGATGTTGGCCAAATCCTGCTCTGAGGGAAATAAAGCGGCGGAGGAAGAACTGTATAGAAGATATGCGGTTAAGGTGTTCGCACTCTGCCGACGTTATCTCAGAAATGATGATGACGCGAAGGATTTGATGCTGGAAACCCTGATCCAGGCGCTTGGCAAGATAGATTCATTTAAATACACCCGGGAAGGTTCCTTATACGGATGGATCCGAAGGATCGCTATTAACAAAGCGCTCAACCAGATTAAGAGGCACCGCTGGAGAATGATTCCCATGGACCTGTGGACTCAGGATAATATCCCGGAACCAACTGAGGATGAAGTGATTGATATACCTAATGAGAGAATACTCGCTTGGATAACCGAACTGCCCGAATCGAGAAGAACTGTTTTCAACCTGCACTGCGTTGACGGGTACTCTCATAAGGAAATATCTCAGACGCTGGGAATAACTGAGACAGCATCGACCAGCTTGCTGGCAAAGGCTAGAAAGACGCTCAAACAAAAGATCAGACAATACTTGAAGGAACATAATAAATGAGAAAGTGGGAAGACATAATCAAGGACAAGATGGAAGAGGTTGGAGACGATCTCCCGGAAAGTGTCTTTGAAGAGTTCCGTGACCGACGGAATAGTGCGAAGCCAATCGCCGCCCCAAGGCGTTTCCCTCTGGTGTGGGTGGTGGTTCCTGCTGTCGCCGCAGGGCTGGCAGCGGTTCTTTTCCTTCGCGATCCAGTCGTTTCTGATGGTGGCATCGAGATAGTTCAGCAACCCACGTCACCTGTCGCTGAGGTAGAGAATGCTGCCGAAGTGTCAAAGCCCTCAGAATCCGTTCCGCTAATCGCCCAGACTGTCGTCAAAAAGGCGATTAAGAGGCCTTCAGCGCAGCCACAAGAGGAAAATGAAGAAGGAGTTGAAGAAGCCAAGGAAGCTGAAGAAGTTGTATCTGGCGATCAGGATCTGGCAGGTAAAGTGGAGAAGGGAGACTATACGCCAAAATATATTCCAGAAACTAGCGCTTCGAAAACAGTGAAGGTCAAGGTTGCTCCGGTTACCGGAATCATCGCCGGTGGGGGACTGATTGCGGCTCTTGCGTCACCTATTGCGGGGGCGTTGAGGAACGATAATGACAACAGCCCAATTCAAAATACACCGGATCAATCTGAAGTCTATGACCCTGGGCCTAATTATCAAAATATTCCTGAAAAGCCCGTGGATGTCTTGACAGGGGAGGCTCGCCACAGTTTCCCCGTCAAAGTGGGCATGTCCATGAGGATCCCAGTGGCTAAGGGATTGGATGTGACCACTGGCGTGGATTATTCAATGTATTCATCCAAATTCACATACTCTTTGTCTGGAGAGAAAAAGCAAATCGCTCGGTACGTGGGGGTTCCTGTCAGGCTGGACTGGACATTCGCTTCCGGACGTTGGTTTGAGGCATATATTGGATGCGGAATGGAAGGGGATTGGTGCGTTGGCGCCACATTGGCTGGAATAAAGATAAAGAAGGATGGCCCAACCCTCTCATTGATAGGAGCCGGAGGCATGCAGCTAAATGTCACTCGGCAACTTGGGCTTTATGTTGAGCCTCAGTTGAGTTGGTCCATGCCATCGCGGGCACGTGTTCTTGAGACCTACAGGAGTGAGAACCCTATCGCTTTCTTGACTACAGGAGGTATAAGGTTCAGTTTCGGTAGATAATTTTAAAATATTTATAATGAGAAACTTATTATCTATTTCTGCGATTGCGGTTATTATATTGGCCGCTGTCGCCTGTGAGAAAAATGATGTGGAAGAGATAGTTGATCCAGCGGACAATCCCCTGAAGAAACTGGAATTGACCACCAGGTCTGCTGACTTTGCCCGCCGGGGTAATGAATTCGCTTTCGCTTTCTTGGACAAGGTGAACAAAGGGTCTGATAAGGATTTTATCGTCTCGCCTTTGAGCATGCAGTTCTTGCTTGGAATGATCCTGGATGGGGCTAAAGGTCAGACCGCGGACGAGATTTGTGAAGTTCTGGGCTATGGCGCCGGGGAGGTCGGCGCGGTCAACGAATACTGCCAGTCCATGCTTGAGCAGCTTCCTGAATTGGATAAGGCGACTAAGCTATCCATCGCGAATGCGGTTATGGTCAACAAAAACTATTCGCTGCTTGACAGCTATAAATCAACTGTCTCGAAATATTTTGACGCTGATGTCTCCAGTATGGACTTCTCGAATAACAAGGCTGCGGTTTCGGCGATTAACAAGTGGTGCTCCAATCATACGAATGGGCTTATTCCCGAGGTCATCAAGTCTGTGAGTCCAAATGATCTGGCATACCTGCTCAATGCGTTGTATTTCAAGAGCCAGTGGAAGAATAAGTTCCCTAAGGAAAACACTTCAAATGCTCCTTTCACCACTGAGGACGGCTCAACAAAGACGGTTCAGATGATGCGTATGCGGGAGCTGTTATTATATCAGGACGACGATGTGCTACAAGCTGTCCGTCTCCCATTCGGCAATGGGGCATATTCTATGGTGGTTATTCTTCCTGCTGAGGGTAAGACACTTTCCGATGTGACGGAGAGCCTGGACAGTGAGTCATGGGCTAAGTTCAGGTCAAGCTTGGTCCCTTGCGACGTGGATTTGTGGCTCCCGAAATTCGAGACCAAATACCATATCGACCTTAATGGAGTCCTCTCAGCCATGGGAATGCCGTCCGCATTCAGTCCCAAGAGCGCTGACTTCTCGGCCATGTCGAAGGAAGACATAACCCTTAGTTTAGTCCAGCAGGACGCTATCATTAAAGTCGATGAGGCCGGAGCTGAGGCGGCGGCTGTCTCATTAGCTGGATTCGTCACGGCCGCCGCGCCTGGACAGCATGTTGTTTTCCATGCTGACAAACCATTCCTTTATCTCATCACGGAGTCCAGCACCGGAGCCATTCTCTTTGCCGGGAAATATGCCGGGAAATGAGATGTCAGATATTTCCAAGGTAGACAGTCTTGATTCCGAGGGATAGGGCAATGTCCCTTGCAATGGTGAGGGCTGCCTTGGGAGTAGGGGAGACATCTGTCATCTTGTATCTCGGGAAAAAACGGCTGAAA
>JAFROA010000298.1 GCA_017429885.1 Bacteroidales bacterium
CTCCTCAAGAGACATCTTTATAGCCGGAGGCAGGAGTATCTTCTCATCCGAACCCGCCGCGCGGACATTCGTCAGCTTCTTCGTCTTGCAGATGTTGATGTTGAGGTCACGCTCACGGGTATGCTCACCCACGACCTCACCGCAATATATCTCCTCACCAGGCTCCACGAAGAACTTGCCTCTGTCTAGAAGCTTGTTCATCGAGTAAGCGATAGCGTCGCCTGTCTCGAGAGAGACCAAGGAACCATTGGTCCTGTTGTCAATCTCGCCCTTGAAAGGTTGATACTCCTTATACCTGTGCGCCATGATAGCCTCTCCCTGGGTGGCGGTCAACAAATTGCTCCTCAAACCCATCAGGCCCCTGGTGGGAATATCGAACTGCAGCAGAGTCCTGTCTCCCCTAGGCTCCATGTGGATAAGGGCACCCTTACGCCTGGTAGCCAGCTCAATGGCCGTTCCGACAAAGTTCTCAGGCACCTCAATAGACAGGTCCTCAATAGGTTCGCAGCGCTGACCGTTTATGGTCTTATCAAGAACCTTAGGCTGACCCACCTGAAGCTCAAAGCCCTCACGACGCATCTCCTCAATCAAAACAGAGAGATGAAGGACGCCGCGGCCGTAAACTATGAACGAGTCAGCGTTAAGACCAGGCTTTACTTTCAGAGCCAGGTTCTTCTCCAACTCCTTGTCCAAGCGCTCCTTGATATGCCTGGAAGTAACATACTTCCCGTCTTTGCCAAAGAACGGTGAGTTATTGATTGTGAAGAGCATGCTCATGGTGGGCTCGTCAATGGAGATCGGAGGCAGAGCCTCGGGAGCGTTCAGATCAGCGATGGTGTCACCAATCTCGAAACCGTCTATTCCAACGACCGCGCAGATGTCTCCGCAACGGACTTCCTCCACATTGGATTTGCCAAGGCCGTCAAAAACCATCAGCTGTTTCACTTTATGCTTCTCGACGATATCGTATCTCTTGCAAAGGCTCACCTGCTCGCCTGTATGAAGAATTCCTCTTGTCACCTTACCGACAGCGATCCTGCCCACATAGGGAGAATATTCAAGAGACGTGACCTGCATCTGGACAGTGCCTTCCACCATCTTGGGGGCGGGAACAACCTCAAGGATGGCATCGAGAAGTGGAGTGATGTCCGATGTCGGATTATTCCAATCCTCTGACATCCAACCTTGCTTCGCGCTACCGAATATGGTCTTGAAATCCAGCTGGTCGTCATCGGTGTCAAGGGCGCACATCAGGTCAAAAACTTCTTCCTGAACCTCATCCGGACGGCAATTTGGCTTATCCACTTTATTGATCACCACGATGGGCTTCTTGCCAAGCTGGAGGGCCTTGTGAAGCACGAAACGGGTCTGGGGCATGCAGCCCTCAAAGGCGTCCACAAGGAGGAGCACTCCGTCGGCCATATTCAGCACTCTCTCGACCTCACCACCGAAATCACTATGCCCAGGAGTGTCTATAATATTGATTTTGACGCCTTTATAGGTCACGGAGACATTCTTCGCGAGGATGGTTATGCCTCTTTCCCTCTCAATGTCGTTATTGTCGAGGATGAGCTGGCCAAGATTCTCCGGCTGACGCACCAGATTGGCTTGGTAAATCATCCTATCCACTAGCGTTGTCTTGCCGTGGTCAACGTGCGCGATGAGCGCTATATTTCTGATTTCCTGCATATATTCTTAAAAAAATCCTGCGAATTTACTGATTTCCGCAGGATTATGAAAAAAAAAAGATTCCTCGCTTCGCTCAGAATGACAGGACATTTCAATTAGCATGACAGCAATGCATTGATGGAGGTCTCAACTTTGTCAAAGCCGAAACCCGAAATGAGTTTTCCCATCCTGGCAGCGATCCTGTCGTTGCATAGGTTACCGATCGATCCCTCATGAGTATGGGACAGTTTTCCGGAATACTCAAATGTCCCCTCAGCGATTGACGCAGCCACTTGCCGATATGCGTCACGGAACGGAACTCCTTGAGAGACAAGGTCATTGACCTTCTCGACACTGAACGCGAGCTTGTACTTCGGATCCGACATGACATCGGTCTTGACTTCCATTCCCTTGACCGCGTATTCCACGATGTCAAGGCAATCGTCCAGCTCATCAAACATCGGGAAGAATACTTCCTTGAGAATCTGCATATCACGGAAATACCCGGAAGGGAGATTCCCTGTGATGAGACGGATGTCGTTCGGCACACCCGATATCTTGTTGCAGCGGGCCCTGACCAACTCGAACACATCCGGATTCTTCTTGTGCGGCATGATGCTGGAACCTGTTGTCAAGGCATCAGGCAACTTGACAAATCCGAAATTCTGGCTGGAATACATGCACCCGTCGAAAGCCAGTCTCCCAATGGTCTCAGCGACCGAGGAATAAGCGAAAGCAACCGCCCTTTCCATCTTTCCCATGGTCATCTGGGCATATACGGAGTTGTAGTCAAGATCGTCAAATCCCAAAAGCCTTGTCGTGAGGGTTCTGTTCAGGGGTGCGGATGAGCCGTAACCAGCGGCGGATCCAAGCGGATTACGATTGACTATGTCCCAGGCGGCCTTCAGCATGGTCATGTCTCCCGTGAGACTCTCAGCATAGGCACCGAACCAAAGGCCGAAAGAAGACGGCATGGCGACCTGAAGGTGGGTATATCCCGGAATCAGTATATCTTTGTACTTCTCACTGGCCTCCTGAAGTGTCTTGAACAGGCTTTCCACCTTGCGTACGGTCTTCTCAATCCTGGCACGGGTGAAAAGTTTCAGATCCACGAGCACCTGGTCGTTGCGGGAACGACCAGTGTGGACTTTCTTTCCGATGTCACCAAGCTTACGTGTCAGCATCAATTCCACCTGAGAGTGGACATCCTCAACGTCTGGCTCAATCTCAAACTTACCTTCGGAAGCCGCTGTATATAAAACCCTTAGCTCCGGAAGAAGGACATCCAATTCATCTTTTGACAGAAGCCCGACGCTTTGGAGCATGGTTATATGCGCCATTGTGCCGAGGATGTCATAAGGGGCCAATTCCAGGTCCAGTTCCCTGTCCCTGCCAACCGTAAAGGCATCTATGCGGGCATCCTCATCGTACCCTTTATCCCATAATTTATTAGCCATATTCCTATAATTCCAATCCATCCAGAAGTTTGACATATATCTCCACCCCGCGGGAGATCTCATCCAGACCGATATATTCGTCCGGTCCGTGGGAGCGGGAGGAATCCCCGGGACCTATTTTGAGGGTCGGGAAAGAGCAAAGAGCCTGGTTGCTCGTGGTCGGTGACCCGAAAGGCCGCAGACCAAGCGAGAGTCCTCGCTGGACAACAGGATGGCTCTCAGGAAGATGCGAGCTTCCTATCCTGGTGGAACGCTCCTTGACCTCACACTTGACCGACTCCTTAATCAGTTCCAACAACTCCGGATTTGAATACATCCCATTAGGGCGCACATCCACGACAAACCGGCACTCATCGGGGACAACATTATGCTGCGTGCCAGCCGAGATCATCGTGACGGACATCTTCACCGGACCAAGATACTCCGAGACCTTCGGGAACTGATGCGACCGAAACCAATCAATATCCTGGATTGCCTCATAAACGGCGTTGATTCCCTCGTTTCTGGCCGCATGACCGCTCTTTCCCTTAGACGAGCAATCCAGAACCATCAGCCCTTTCTCAGCCACGGCCATATTCATACCTGTAGGCTCCCCAATCACCCCGAAAGCGATTTCTCCAATCTCAGGGAGAAGACAATCCATGCCTCCCCTGCCACTGACCTCTTCCTCAGCAGTGGCGGAAAACACAAGCCTGTAAGGCTGCGGACGAGCCGCAAGCCCGTGATAGGTCTCCAACAAGGCGATGAGAGAACCCCCGTCATCGTTGCTTCCAAGACCATACAACTTCCCATCTTCAATATCCGGAGAGAAAGGATCCCTGGTGTAGCCATGCGATGGCTTCACCGTGTCGATGTGAGCGTTCAGCAAGATTGTGGGTTTACCTGAAGGTTCCTCCGACTCCATCCATAGATTGTTCCCAATCCTGCGCACATCAGAGAAACCGTTGTCTTTCAACCAGTTCTCAAGAA
>JAFROA010000028.1 GCA_017429885.1 Bacteroidales bacterium
ATGCTATAAAAGACCAACACGGCTCCCTGCCTTAGATTATTCAGGCTCCAGTTTCCGTTATAGTCCGTCATTGTGCCGGTGGTGGTGCCCTTTACGAGGACATTCGCTCCGACAAGGGGTTCCCCGGACGAATCCGTGACCTTTCCGGAAACGGATGTCTGGGCGAATGCTTGCGCACCAATAATCAGGAGCGCTAACATTGTCGTAATGAAACGTTTACTCATAAACAGAAATATTAGAAAATGGTTATAAGAAGTATTGGTAATTACCTTAAATTGGTATATCACTTATTAATTCCTTAACACATAAAACCTTAAAAAACTGTCAAAATCGTCATTTCCCTTTTTGCGATTTCTGTGGTATAACAAAGCAAAGTTATAAAAACTCGAATAATTATCCAACAAAATACATCAAGAATCGATTGTTAAGGAGGTTCCAAGCCAGTCTGGAAGGTCTCTGTTTTTACTAATTAAGGTAATTAACAATATTGAACCAATAGCAACTAAATCCTTTTAACAATTACATTTATGGGTAAACGAATCATCACGTTTTTGCTTGCGCTTCTATTTGTAGGTGCGCAGGTATTCGCTCAGAATTCGGTTACTGGTAAAGTGACCGATTCAAAGGGCGAAGCCATTCCGGGCGCCAGTATTATCGTAAAGGGTACTCAGACCGGAACCATGACAAACATGGATGGTAGTTACAGCCTCAACGTGAGGCAAGGTGCCACCCTTGTTTTCTCTTGTATCGGATTTAAGACCCAGGAAGTATTACCTGGCTCAAGATCTGTTGTCAATGTTGTCCTCGCCGAGGATTCCGAGATGCTCGAGGAGGTCGTTTACGTGGCTTACGGTACAGCCAAGAAAAAGGACCTGACCGGATCCATCTCTACGATCAGTGAACAAAACATCGTAGTCCAGGCCCAGGGCTCAGTGACCCGCGCCCTTGAGGGACAGGTCGCCGGTCTGCAGACCTCCATCGTTGACGGTCAGCCGGGACTGGATATGGGTATCCGTATCCGCGGTATCGGTACCGCCAACGCCAACAATGCGAATGCCCTGATCATCATCGACGGCACACCCGCCCTTGAGGGAACCAACGTGCTCTCGTCCATCAACAGGAATGATATCGAGAGTATCACTGTCCTGAAAGACGCTGCCTCTACCGCATTGTATGGATCCCGCGGCGCCAACGGTGTAGTCCTCGTGACCACCAAGAGCGGAAAGCAGGGCAAGACCAAGATCTCCTTCGAGGCCCGCGCCGGTATCAACACCATCGGTGCGAACAGCTCCTTCAAGAAGGTTGGAGACGGAGGAGCGGCAGAGCTTTACGAGTTCGCCTGGCAGTCCATCTACAACGATGTATATTACGGGAAGGGCTCTAACACCTCTAACCTTGTCGGCAACGCCGCAGCGGCCGCTGAGTTCGCCTCTCAACACCTCTTCGACTACACCGGCAACGCTACCGAAGGATTCAGCCGCAACGGTCTTGGCAACAAGATGGCCTACAGCGTCCCCGGAATGACGGTGACTCCCACCGGAAGCGGGACTTCCGCTTCGGGAACGATGTCCGGAGCCTATCTCGTGGGCACCGACGGAAAGATCAACCCCAACGCCACCCTCCTTTACAAAGGTAACGGTGAGGGTTCTGTCCAGGATGTCCTCTTGAGCCCCAGGTTCCGTCAGGAATACAACATCTCCGCTTCCGGAGCTTCCGACAAGGTGGATTACCACATTTCTCTCGGTATGCTTTCCGATCCATCTTACATCGAGTGGTCAGCATTTAAACGCTACACGGCTCGCGCCAACGTTAACGCCAAGGTTACTGACTGGCTTACGGCCGGTGCCAATTTCGCCTACACACACCGTAAGATCAATTCCCAGTCCACCCGTTGGGGACGTAACCCTGGTTATGTTACCCAGAACGTGTTCACTTGGGTTGACTCCAGCACAATCCTCGACCAGATGTATGCCCGTGACAAGAGCGGCAATTTCATAACCAACAACGACGCCACATCCAAGTACTATGGTGAGAGAATGGCGAACGTCAATTATGGACGTAACTATCCGAATGTCTCTAACAGCTATTCCCCGTTCGGATACACCGCCACTCCTTGGAGCTTCAACCTCCCTCTGTTCTACTCGCAGGCCGAGTATTCACAGACCTACAATGACATGACTTCGAAGGGTTATATCCGCGCCAACTTCCTGAAGCATTTCACCGCGGAGGCCAACATTTCCTATGACAAGACCTTCGAGACCCTGATCCGTTTCTGGAACACCGAGTCAGCTCACTCGATGAACGGACTTGCCGACGCTTATGGATCCGCGATCCGTAGGACGAAGAACGATTACGGTGTCATGAATCTCCAGCAGCTCCTCAACTACAACCAGGACATGGGCAAACACCATGTTGACGCCCTCCTTGGCCATGAGTACTACCAGTATGATTATGAGCAGATTTACCTTGCCGGAGCACACTCCCTGATCAATGATTTCCAGGGCTATGTCAACTTCCTCGGAACGGCCTCCTACTCCACCTTCGGACAGGGCCAGGGCGGTGGACTGCAGAAATTGGCGATGGAGTCCTATTTCGGACGCGCCAATTACATATATGACAATAAATACTATGTCTCCGGATCCATCCGCCGTGACGGCTCCTCAAAGTTCAAGAAAGTGGAGAACCGTTGGGGAACCTTCTGGTCAGTCGGTGCCGGTTGGAGAATCAGCGCCGAGCCTTGGATGGAAGGTGCCAGCGATTGGCTGGACAACTTGAAACTCCGCGCGAGTTACGGTGTCATCGGTAACCAGAACGGTATCGACTATTACTCCGGTTACCAGCGTTGGGGATATAGTGGAAGCAACTGGACAGCCGGTTCCGCAACCTATCCCCAGACAGTATCCCTGTCCAAGTCCGCTTGGGTCAACGACAGCCTCACATGGGAGAATGTCCACACGACCGACGCCGGTCTTGACGCGTCCTTCTTCGGCGGTAAGTTGACAGCGACCTTCGACTTCTTCAACAAGCACACCGTCAACGCCGTTTGGGGCAAGAACGCCTCCATCTTGGCCGCGGGACAGGCCACACTGCCTCAGAATACCGCTGGCATCCGCAACCGTGGCTACGAGTTTGACCTGGCTTACCAGCCCGTCCATACCCAGGATTGGGACGTCCTCCTCTCTGTCAACGGGACTCACTACAACACCATCCTCACGGACATTCCCGAAGGACCTGACTACACCTATCAGGCAGCCCCTGACGCATGGTCGCTCAATGGCACCGGCGGTGGTTCAACCGAGTACCTCCGTGGTGTCGGTAAGGACTACTTCAACATGTACATCTACCGTTATGGCGGTGTCGCGGGTAATCCCGACCTTAAGTATTACGGCTCTGACGGAGTCTGGCATACGGGTTATACAAAGGGAGACAAAGACGCCGGACACGCCCTGTTCTGGCACAAGGTCTCAGCGGATGATGTCAAGGCCGGCACATTCGGTTCAGTCAGCGAAGGTGACGACATCCTTGTCGCCAACAGCGCCCTCGCCACCCGCTATGAGATCGGCGACGCCATCCCTGAGCTTTATGGTGGTTTCTCCGCCTTCGTTCGCTTCAAGAATCTGGACCTCTCGGCACAGTTCTCTTACCAGCTTGGCGGTAAGTTCCTCAGCCTTGACTACGGCTCCAACGAGTGCGGTAAGTACATGAGCGGATTCAACATTAAGGAAGGTCAGTCAATGTCATCCGAGCTCATCGGCAACACTTGGAGTGAGAGCAACCAGAGCGCCAAGTTCCCGATGAACTTCTACTCCGGCGACCAGACCGCCTCCGGTGCCACCCAGGCTACGTCCGGTATCAACCCGACCGATCTCTGCGTGTTCAACGCCAGCTACCTCTCCATCAAGAATATCACCCTGGGCTACACGCTTCCCAAGAAGCTCGCCAACAAGATCAAGATGAGCAACCTGCGCGTCTACGCTTCCGCCGATAACCCCTGTCTGCTCTTCAGCCATTCAGGTGTTGACCCTCGCTGGTCAATGACCGGTGGTATCGAAGTCGGTGCCTTCTCTTATCCTTATTTGAGTGTTTACACTTTCGGTGTCAATATTGACTTCTAGTGAACATTTATAAATGACTGCTGATATGAAAAAGTATATTTTGATTCTTAGCGCTCTTACCGTCCTGTATTCCTGCGGCAAAATGCTGGATGTCACTCCTCCAAACGCCATCACGGAAGAACAGGTCCAGGAACTGATGGTAAACGGAACTGATGCCCAGAAGCAGATGGTTCTCAATGCTATCGCATCCCCGATGGTCAAGTACTTCAACATGTGGAACATCCCCTGTGGAAGCACTGGAGCTCTCGCCCCGATGACCTACTGCTATCAGGGAATCGAATGGGCGCGCACCCTTCAGGGAAATGATGTGGCATTTGGTTACAA
>JAFROA010000299.1 GCA_017429885.1 Bacteroidales bacterium
GCCACCGGATTCAGTGTAAGGGGCGGAGGTGTGGACCAGAACCTGATTCTGATGGATGGGGCTCCCGTATACAATTGCGGTCACTTTCTCGGTTTCCTTTCGATGTTCAACAGTGACGCCATCCGTGGAGCGGAGCTCTATAAAGGCGACTTCCCTGCGATGTACGGAGGAAGGATATCCTCGATTCTGGACATAAGCGGAAAAGATGGTAACAACCGCGAGTTTGGCGGGAACGCATCAATAGGCCTGATAACCTCAAAGATAATAGTTGAAGGACCGATCATTCCTGAGAAATTGTCTTTCATGGCCGCAGGGAGAAGGACTTATCTCGACCTCTTCTTCCCTCTGCTCGGGGACAATCTTCCTGAGAACACGAAGATGTACTTCTACGACCTGAACGCTAAACTGACCTGGATAGCAGGAAAGAATGACAGGCTTTATCTCGGCGCCTTTGACGGTAAGGATGTGTTCGGCCTTGGGATGGAGGAGTTCGACATGGGCAAGATGGATTTCGGCTTCGCCAATCACACCCAGTCATTAAGGTGGAACCATGTTTATGGGCATAATCTAACCTCCGATGTGACCCTTTACAACTCCATTTACCGGAACACGCTGTCCGGAGATATGAGCGAAGCCCTGTTCGACTACGTCCAAAGCATCAGGGAGACCGGACTCAAAGCGGGATGGACATGGTACGCCAATCCTCGCAACACTATTCAGGCTGGACTTGGAATGGCATATTACTCAATCGCTCCCGGTGAGTGTAAACCACGTGGAGGGACAACAATAGTCAACAATATCGTGATGCCGCCGACATATGCCGTACAGCCGTCAGCCTACATCCAGAATGAGCAGAAACTATGGAACCTTACGGTCCGCTACGGGCTGAGGTTCTCCTCTTTCACCACCCTTGGCGGGACCACCCAGAAGTACTTTGACCCTGTCACTCATGAGCTGACATCTGTGTCCGACATACCAAAAGGTGATCGGATCAAAACCTACAACGGGCTTGAGCCTAGAATATCAGCCTCCCTGCCACTCGGTAAGAACTGGTCTGTCAAAGGAGCATATTCCCGCTCGTACCAGTACCTCCAGCAGGCAAGAATCAGCATCACAGGAAGTCCGGTCGATACTTGGTTCTCAGCCTCCCCTAACACCAAACCCCAGCGCTCTGACCAGTTTTCCCTAGGTTTGAACGCCCTTTTCGCCGACGAGGCCCTGGAGGCGTCTGTAGAAGGTTTCCACAAGACTGGGAAGAACGTGATTGATTTTGTGGAGAATCCCGGAATAGTCATCGATAACGAGGACAGGGAGGGCCTTCTGAGAAGCGGAAGCTCAACCTCGTATGGAGTTGAGACGATGCTCAAATACGAGTTTGACAAATGGAACGGTTGGATCTCCTACACATGGTCAAGGGCACTATACGACATTCCAGAGCTGAACGGAGGGGAAAAATACCGCTCCCCTCTCAACCATGAGCATGCGGTTAATTTTGTGTTGACATATGACTTCAGCAAAAAAATATCAGCTTCAACCGAATGGGTGTTCTACAGCGGTTCTCCGACCACTTACCCGGTTGGAAGGTATTCACACATGGGCACTTGGGTGCCTGTCTTCTCTGAAAGGAACAGAGATAGGCTCCCGGATTATCACAGGATGGATCTCTCGCTGACATACCGGACCGCGGGAAGGGCGGCC
>JAFROA010000300.1 GCA_017429885.1 Bacteroidales bacterium
ATTCATTGAGGGGCGTTCCCCTCAAACTCCCTGAACTCGCTTCGCTCGGAAGGGCGTCTTAACCTAGAGTTTCCTGTCATTCTGGGCGCCAGCGAAGAATCTACAAACCAAAAGCATCCCTACCAGCCACCTGGCCCCCTGCATGGCATATTCGCCCGCGGACCCTGCCTGTTTACAGGGGGGCTCCGCAACCGAATCGCCACTACACACAATCACAAGCCACATTACCCCGCTCTTGGTTTGCAAATTAATCCTATGTCGGGACCACACTCGCAATGCGGAGAGTGTACGATAACCGCTGAAATCAGCCCGCTAAGCTGGATTAGGTAGGTATGCAACCGTTAGTTTATCTATCGTGGGTCTTCCCTGCCCGAAGAGGACGATTCTGTGTTGGATTGAAGATCCTTCGTCGATGGCGTTCTCTTTTTTCTTTGCAAGCTAGTTGGACTGTAGTTCCATCGGGTCACTGCAATATAATCCTTGAACGGTATGCTGGATTAACTGTTCCAACCGCGGCCATTCAAGGATTATTATTTGTCTTATAGTTTCAGGAATTCAATCAGGTCGTTAATTGTTGCCGCTTTGAAGTCAGGTTTCTGTATGAGTATCTTTTCAAGGCGAGATTGATCTTCTCTTTGCGTTAGTTTCAGCATTCTGCTGCGGATGTGCCATCCTTTGACCTCGGCGAACCCCTTCCATCTACATTCATTACAAGATAGTTGCAAATCCACCCTCTCACTTGTGGGGCATCCGTCAATGTGATAAGGATATAGTTGCTTTCCGCAGTTCGGGCAGCTAGCAGTAAAGTAATCGCTGAATTCAAGATTGTTCCTGACATATGTGCCGAGGAACACGGGATCCGGAACCATATAGATTCCACCAGGAGGACGGGCGTAAAGCAGACGCATTTTCGTTGGGATGAAGTAGAATCTCTCGTTATCCTTCCAATCATTGAAGCGAGAATAGATTTCATTCGTATTCCGGAAGAATCGGACGGTGTCATCCCATTCACAGTCTCTCACATTGTTGTTTTCCATGATACAGACTTTTTTTGATGTTGAACAATCCGCATCGCTTTGCCACCGTGGCTTCTGGCTGCTCGGTTGGCGCTCCTCTGGGGAGACTCTTGATGCACAGCGCAAAGATAGCAATTATTCCCCTATCTTCGCAGCGGGACAGTAATGTTTCCCAAATTAAAGTTCATTTTCAAACCGGGAGATGCTGCTGCAGGGGTAATTGTTTTATAATAAGTAGGTTAAGTTTTACCGGCGAGAAAACACCGGTCCGAAATGGCTTTGGTTTTCGCACTGTCTTACCGTATCAGGAAGTCCTTGATGATCTCGATGGCTTCTTGCTGGACTTTGCCGCGGAAACCGTGGCCGGCTCCGGGCATTATCTTGAAGGAGGAGTTCTTGTAGGCCTCGTGGGCTTTTTCTGAATATGAGATCGGGACAAGCCGGTCCTGGTCCCCGTGGATAATCTGCACCTCGCCTTTATAATTGGAGATCCGGTCATAGACATCCAGATCGTAAAGGCCTTCCACATAAGCCCTTCCGAGCTGCATACCGAAAGAATTGACCACTTCTGGCATATCCGTGATTTTGGGATATTTTGTCACCCAGTCATCCTTGATGCACAAGGCTGGATAGACGAGGACGAGTTTCTCGACCTTCTTGGGATTGTCGCCGGCATAAAGGGCTGAGACCATGCCACCTTGGCTTATGCCAAGCAGGGTGACCTTCCCCTTCTTTATTCCTTCGACATTCTTGAACATGTCGATGACTGCCGCAAGATCCGCCTCTTCTGAGAAGATGGACATTTCAGAAGTGTTCCCATCAGATCTGCTAGCCCTGCCGCCTCCACAGAAATCATAACAATAAACGGCATAGCCGAGTTTGACGAGGTCTTCAGCGTATGGTGCTCCAGAGCGGTGGTCGCTTCCTATTCCGTGAGACACGATAAGAAGTGGCGCGGTTTTGATCCCGTCGGGTCTGTACAGGACTCCATAAATCTTTTTCTCACCATTGAAAGACCATAAATCTTCCTGT
Source organism: Bacteroidales bacterium (assembly GCA_017429885.1). GTDB lineage: Bacteria > Bacteroidota > Bacteroidia > Bacteroidales > UBA932 > Cryptobacteroides. Next base: position 2,049 of record JAFROA010000300.1, read on the forward strand.
GAGAAAGAATCAACTGAAACAGCTTTATTCGCTGACGCGCAACTTGCGAGCATCACGGTTGAGGCCAGTGCCAGGACCATCCAGCTAAAGATCGGTCGCTTATGAGAAACAGTCATCATTTATAATTGAATATTAAACCAGTCAAATAAAAGAAAAAATCGTTTTTTAACCAAACTAAGAGAAGACTCAAGGAAAGACGAAGAATTCTTATATTTAAGGCATGAAAAGGATCGTCCTCTATGTTGCGGCTGTTCTGGCGCTGCTTTCTTGCGGCGGCAGGGAGGGATGCCCGGATCTTGAAGCCGGGTTCTTGAATCCGTCTCACGAGAGCCGGCCGATGGTTTTGTGGCATTGGATGAACGGGAATATTTCGAAGGATGGCATAAAGAAGGACCTTCAATGGATGAGTGACATCGGCCTTTCAGGCTTCTTTCTCTTTGATGCGGCATATTCAACGCCTCAAGTGGTTGACACTCTTCTGCCTTATATGAGCGAAGGCTGGAAGGACGCTTTCCGCTATGCGGTGGCTCTTGCGGATTCCCTCGGCCTTGAAGTAGGAATAGCCAGTTCTCCGGGCTGGAGCCTTACAGGAGGCCCTTGGGTGAGCGAGGATGATGCCCAGAAGAAACTTGTCTGGAGCACGACCACTGTCCATGGCCATTTCCATGGGGACCTGCCGTTGCCTGTAAAGACTGTTTCGACGGGCATTTTCCATGCTGTTCCGGCGCAGGAAGGAATTGTCCGTGACTATCTTAAGGAAATACGGGTTCTGGCTGTCAAACAGGGGACGGATCCGATTGTCGAGGATATTACTAACTCTTACAGCGATGGAGTACTTGACTGGACAGCTCCGGAAGGAGAATGGACAGTCTACCGGTTCGCCTACACCTTGATAGGAACCACGAATGGGCCCGCTCCACCGGAAGCCACTGGCCTTGAGGTGGATAAGCTGGATGCTGGTGCCGTGGGAAGGTATTGGGAAAACTACCTGGGGCTGTATGAGGAAGCGCTTGGACGCAAGCTTGGTCCCGGGACTATAAGCAATATCGACATAGACAGCTACGAGTCCGGGAAGGGGACGTGGACCTTGCTGATGGAGGAAGAGTTCGAAAAGAGGAGGGGATATTCGATGGCTCTATGGCTTCCAGCCTTTGCCGGTGAGAAAATCGGCACCGAAGATGAGCGTGAGCGTTTCCTCTTCGACTGGCGTCAGACTCTTGGAGAGTTGATTGCCGAGAATCACTACGACCTCGCTACCGAGATTTTCCATTCCCATGGCATAAAGCGCTATAGCGAATCCCATGAGGAAAGGCGTGCCTTCACTGGGGACGGAATGATGGTGAAAAGGACCGCGGATGTGCCTCAGGGTGCGTTCTGGGTTCGTTTCCGGGCGGGAGTATATGCCACAATGCCGCACATGGAGGCGGACCTTCGTGAGTCTTCGTCTGTGGCCCATATCTATGGCCAGAACATCTGCGCCGCCGAAGCGTTCACCACCAACGGCCGTCCAGGGAAATGGGATGGATGGTGGGCATATCAGTGCCATCCCGGAAAGCTCAAGCCTGTCGCCGATGCGGCTATGGCAGAGGGGCTTAACAGGTTTGTGATCCATACATCCGTCCATCAGCCATCAGAAGGGTTCAAACCAGGACTCGGTCTTGGCCCGTATGGCCAGTGGTTCAACAGGTTCGATACTTGGGCTTCTGAGGCTCGTCCTTGGATAGACTATATCAGCCGGAGCTGCTTTATGCTCAGCCAAGGCCGCTTTGTCGCGGACATTGCCTATCTCTATGGAGAGGATACCAATCCCACAGCCAGATTCAGCCAGGAGCGGCCGGCGATTCCCGCTGGATGGAACTATGACTTCGTGAATGGGGATGCTCTCGTGAACGCTCTTGAGGTTAAGGACGGGAATATAATTTCCAAGTCTGGAGCAAGCTACCGTATGCTGGTGATTGATAGCCAGATAGAGAGGATGTCCGATGCGGTCGCCGGCCGTATTAAAGCTATTCGTGAGGCAGGAATACCAGTCTGCGACCTCCGGGAAGGAGGGGATATTGGAACCGCTCTTGACAATGCTGGAGTCGGTGCCGATGTGCTGAATGTTCCCGACAGCGTGGCCTTTGTCCATCGGAAACTCTCGGACGGGGAAATCTATTGGATAGCGAATATTTGTTCAAGGCCAAGGAATATGACTTTGGGCCTGAGGGATTGTGTTTCTGGCGTCTCGGGGCGGAAGGTTCTGGAACCCAAGGTTTGGAGAGCTGAACGGGGCACTATCGAGGATGTTTCCTATCGGGTTGAGGATGGGCGCTTGTTCGTTGATCTCAGCATGGAAAGAGATGATGCCGTGTTTGTTGTTCTGAAAGGCAAGGCTAAGAAGGAATATATTCGTGAGGAAACACCTGTGGCTGAAGAGATTATGTCTTTATCCTCCTGGGATGTCCACTTTGTTCCGGCCATTGAGCCCGAAAGGGGGGCGGACTATCACTTCGACAGCTTGTGCGCTTGGAATGAATCACAGGATCCATTCCTCCGCTTCTTCTCCGGCACAGCCACCTATAAGACAACCTTCCAGTGGAGTTCTGGACAGGTCGCTACGGGGGTTGTGCTGGATCTTGGACAGGTATTCAACATGGCACACGTTTATGTCAATGGCAAGGATCTAGGCCTTCTGTGGAAGGAACCGTACAAGATGGACATGTCCGAGGCTTTTGTTGAAGGGGATAACACGCTGGAAATCAAGGTCACAAACTCTTGGGGCAAC
>JAFROA010000301.1 GCA_017429885.1 Bacteroidales bacterium
AAAAGGAAAGCGTGTGGAGTTGGATCTTGGCGATGTGGACGCCACATGTGAGGTGAGCGTTGGAGGAAAACAGGTGGATGTTCTACTGAGCCCTCCTTACAAGTTGGACATCACCAACTTCATGAAAAAGGGGCAGAATAAGGTTGAAGTCCTGGTGTATAGTTCTCTGTCCAATCATTACCAGACTATTCCTTCGCCTTATAAAGGAACCCCAAGGGCTGGATTGATTGGTCCGGTGAAGATGGTTATTGAGAAATATTATTAATATTCAATACGATATGAAAAAGATTTGTTTTGTTATTTGTGCCTTGCTGGCCTTCTCCTTGGCTTACGCCCAGGACAGCGATATAGTCAAGCAAGCGGATGGTTATGAGTGGCCCACCGACCCGGCCGTTCTTCAGAAACTTGATCAGTGGCAGGATCTCAAGTTCGGGGTTCTGATGCACTGGGGAATTTATGCCACACAGGGCATGGTTGAATCTTGGGCTATATGCAATGAAGAGTGGATTCGCCGCCCGGAAGGTTCTGTCTATGAGGAATATAAGAAGTGGTACTGGGATCTCTCGAAGGTGTTTAATCCGGTCAAGTTCAACCCCGACCAGTGGGCGGACGTCTTCGACAAGGCCGGCATGAAATACATGATATTCACGACAAAGCACCATGACGGCTTCTGCATGTTTGATTCTGAATATGATGATTTCAGCATCGCCAAAGGCCCGTTCGCCAATAATCCCAAGAAGGATGTGGCCAAATATGTCTTTGATGCTTTCCGTAAGAAGGACTTCATGATCGGTGCCTATTTCTCAAAGCCCGACTGGCATCATCACGGTTTCTGGAATCCTTATTACGCGACTCCTAACCGCCGTCCTAACTACAACATCGAGACTCATCCCGAGTGGTGGCAAAGCTATGTTAATTTCACAAAGAACCAGCTTCTTGAGCTCACAACCGGAAAATATGGAAAGATTGACATCCTTTGGCTTGACGGTGGCTGGATCACCGGTGACGAGGTGGGACTGAACGAGGTGCTCCCGAAATCGAGGGCATATAGTCCGGGACTGTTGTGTGTCGACCGTACGATCCAAGGGCCCAACGAGAATTATCAGACCCCTGAGCAGAGCGTTCCTGATCATCAAATCAGTCATCCTTGGGAGTCCTGCATAACCTTGACGCATAGCTGGGGATGGGCTCCGAATGTCAAATTCAAGAGCTCCAGAAAGGTGATAGACATGCTTGCCGAGATTACTGCCAAAGGTGGCAGCCTTGTGCTTGGAGTCGGTCCTACTCCAGAGGGACTCATTGAAGACAGGGCTATTCCTATTCTTGAGGAGATCGGTGAGTGGCTTGGCCGCTGCGGAGAGGCGATATATTCAACACGCATCACCAAGGAGTACAACGATGGTGACATCTGGTTCAACGCCTCCAAGGACGGGCAGACACTATATGCGATCTATGCTCTGAAGGACGAGGAGACTCTTCCCGGGACAATTTCATGGAGCGGAAACCTTCCCAAGGGAGGCAAGGTGACCATTCTCAACAATGGCAAGAAGGTCAAGGCGACCGTCAAGGACGGCAAGGTGACGGTTAAGCTTCCTAAAGGACTGAAACAGGAGCCGGTCGCATTGAAGTTCTCCATCTAATCCATTCGAGAACAACAGATCTGTTTTATAAAATAAAATGCGGGAAGAAAAGTCCCGCATTTTATTATTTTATTGAGGGCATATTTTATATTTGTATAAGCCACATAAGATCTTTGTTATTTTTAGAATATAAAACACATGAAGAAAGTTGACTATAAATGGGTCATGTTGGCGCTGGTTTCCGCGGCGTACTTCCTAGCCCAGGGCAGCCGCCAGATCTATGCCGCCGTCCTACCTGACATTAAGGCGACCCTTGGCGGAAACGTCTCAGACACCTCCCTTGGGCTTGTCGGAAGCGCCTTCACCTGGGCTTTCGGCATCATGATGCCCTTCGCCGGTCTGGCCGCGGACTTTTTCCGCAGGAAATGGATTCTTGTAATCGGAAGTCTTTTATTCTCAATGGGTATCTTCTTGTCCGGATTCGCCTCAGGGATAGGCCTCCTGCTTATAGCTTATGGTATCATGAACGGAGTGGGACAGTCGCTCATGCCTCCGTGCAACTCTTCCCTTATCGGGCAGTTCCACGATGACACTCGAGGAACAGCGTTTGGAGTTTATCAAGGAGCCATATATCTTGGAATCGTGGTCTGTTCGCTGGCCGCCAGCTCTCTGGCAGGAAACTCTCCGGATGGATGGAGGAAGTCCTTCTGGGTTTTCGGTGTGATCGGAATCCTATGGACCATCGTGCTGGTTCTGTTCCTGAAGGACACTCCGAATGTCGGAGGGAAAGGAGAAGTATCTGTTAAAAAGGCACTTGCGGCGTTCTTCTCGAAGCCTACAGCCCTTTGGATGATGGCCGCCCTTGGATTCTATTTCTTCGCCCTTTACGGAGTCAAGCTCTGGACCCCTGTTTTCATGATGAGGGCTTTCCCTGAGATGGCTCCCCTTACAGCTGTGTTCCACGGCATATTCTGGTTCTATCTTGGAGCTTTTGTCGGAGTCACCATGGCAGGAAGGTTCTCTGACCGCATGAAACCCAAAAGGCAGACCATCCGTTTTGAGGTGGAACTTGCGGGAATACTGCTCTGCATCCCATTCATTTTGATCATGTCCAAAGCCACCGGTTTGACGGTGATGATCATCACAATCCTTCTTTTCGGCTTTGCAACAGGAGTTTACGATTCCAACCTTTACGCCGCTCTTCTCGAGGTTATAGACCCTAAGTACAGGGCCATGGCAACGGGAATATTCGGAAGCGGCGGTTGTCTTTTCGGAGCTCTCGGTCCCCTTGTGATGGGCCTTTTGAGCGATGCCTTCTCAATCAGGACCGCTTTCGCCTCGCTAGCTATTTTCGCTTTGGCCGGAGCGGCGTGTATAATAATGGCCTTGGTATTCACCGCCAAGAAAGACATGGTTACAACAAAATAATATACGGAAATGTTTGATTTAAAAGGAAAAACGGCGCTCATCACCGGTAGCGGCCAGGGAATCGGAAAGTCCACCGCCTTGCTGCTCGCCAAGCAGGGTGCCAAGGTGATAATCAACTGGCGGTCCAATGACGAGGTTGCCGCCAAGACCATAGAGGAACTCAAGGCTCAGGGAGCGGATTTTCTGACATGGAAATATGACCTGTCGAAACCTACCGTGAAACAGGATTTCGAGGCGTTCATGAAAGAGAACGACATCACGGTTGACATCCTTGTCTTGAATGCGTCCGTGCAGATCAGGAACGCCTGGGAGAACATCCCGGTGGAAGAGTTTGATTTCCAGATGAGGGTCAATCTTTACGCCACCCTAGCTCTTATCCAAGCCTGCGTTCCCGGAATGAGGGAGAAACATTGGGGCAGGATTGTCACGATCGGAAGTGTCCAGCAATACCGCCCGAACACGGCCATGGCTGTCTATGCCGCCTCGAAAGCCGGCATACGCAACCTTGTGCTGACCCTCTCGGTCCAGCTTGCGGCGGACGGCATCAACATAAATAATGTCGCTCCTGGCTGCATAGAGACCATACGCAATGTTGAGGCACTCTCCAATCCGGCGTACAGGAAGAAGATCGAGAATTCCATCCCGGTGGGTTATATCGGCCAGCCGGATGAGATTGCGGCGACAATTCTTCTACTTTGCTCTAAGGAGGGCGGTTATATCACCGGAACCGATATCCCTGTCGATGGCGGCATGTCGATTCCATTTACTTGATAATTAAAAGATTCCAAATTATTAAGATTAAAAATGAACAGCAAGATTGATCCTTCCACATTGAGGATTACCGACATGAGGTTCGCCGACATCGACGGAGCCCCGAAGAGATGCACATTGCTTAAGATATACACCAACCAGGGGCTTGTCGGCTACGGGGAAGTGAGAGATGCCTCCAGCAAGACATACGCCTTGATGCTTAAGAGCCGCCTGCTCGGTGAGAACCCATGCAATGTCGACCGTTTGTTCCACAAGATCAAGCAGTTCGGAGGACCATCCCGTCAGGGAGGAGGCGTGTCTGGAGTTGAGATCGCCCTTTGGGACCTTGCCGGAAAGGCTTATGGCGCGCCTCTTTATCAAATGCTCGGAGGAAAGTTCCGGGACAAGATCAGGGTGTATTGCGACACAGACGCTGATGGAAAGGACAATGACGGCCACGCCATGGGGCTGGCGCTCAAGAAGAGGATGGAGATGGGCTTCACATTCCTGAAGATGGATCTCGGAATAGGCCTTCTGATGGATGTTCCGGGAGCTATCAACGCCCCTCTTGGATTCATCGACGACATGAAGGAATATGCCCCCCATATCCTCAATGTCCAGAGCGGTTCTGTGACTTCGGAGATGGTGAGGCGCCAGAGAAGCTATGACATCGTCACCACCGCCCACCCATTCACCGGCATCCATCTCACCGAGAAAGGGCTTGACGTGCTTGAGCAATATGTCAAGGACGTGAGGGAAGTCATTGGTTATGAGGTTCCTCTGGCCATCGACCATTTCGGTCATGTCTGCGTTGAAGACTGCATCCGTTTCGCCAAGAGGGTTGAGAAGTATAACATCGCCTGGATGGAGGACATGATTCCTTGGATGTACACCGATCAGTACATCCGTTTGAAGAATTCAACCTGCGTCCCTGTCTGCACCGGAGAGGACATTTATCTCAAAGAGAATTTTGAGCCCCTTATAAAAGGCCATGGAGTCTCTGTGATCCATCCCGACATTTTGACTTGCGGAGGAGCGTTGGAACTCAAGAAGATCGCCGACATGGCAGACGAGAATGGTGTTGCCGTCGCTATCCACATGGCAGAAAGCCCGGTGGCCTGCATGGCAGCCGTCCATACTGCAGCGGCGATGCATAACGTCCTGGCCATGGAACTCCATTCCGTTGATATTCCTTGGTGGCAGGATCTCGTGAAGGGCCTGCCTAACCCTCTCGTCAAGGACGGTTTCATCACAGTTCCAGACGGTCCCGGACTCGGCATTGAAAGCCTCAATGAGGATCTGATCGCCGAGAAGATCAATCCTGATATCCCCGGCCTTTGGGAGCCTACCGATGAATGGAACAAGGAGTTTTCCAACGATCGCATCTGGAGTTAACAAAGTGTTGAGACTAAGCCAGTTATTCTTTTCGGACAAGCCAGACGTCCTTTGGACCTTATGCCGCCAGATGGGGATCAATCTGGCGGTGGCAAAGCTTGCCCCGGAGCTGACGGGAAAGCTGCCGCCGTGGGATTTCGATTCATTGGCGGAATCTAAAAAGCGTTTCAAGGAAGGAGGTTTTGATCTTGTCGCACTGGAGGGGGACCAGTTTGACATGACCAGGATTAAGCTTGGCTTACCTGGTAGGGAAGAGGATGCTGAGCATTACCGGATGATGCTCAGGAATATGGGAAAGCTCGGAATCACCACACTATGCTATAATTTCATGCAGACTGGGTGGTTCAGGACAAGGAAAGATATTCCTGAAAGGGGAGGAGCCAAGGTGACCGGATTCGATGCGGAAGAGGCAGCCTTGTTACTGCCTAAACCTTACGCTCCTGTGTCTGCGGACAAGATTTGGGACAATTACCGGTGGTTTATAAATGAGGTCATGCCGACGGCGGAGGAAGTGGGAGTCAAGATGGGCTTGCACCCTGATGACCCGCCTGTACCGAATGTTGAAGGCGTTGACAGGATATTCATTTCCCCGGAGGCCATCAAGAAAGCGCTCTCTTTAAGCGACAGCCCTTCCCACTGCCTGACCTTCTGCCAGGGTACCTATCTGACTATGGGAGTGGACATTCCGTCTTTCTTCAAGGAAGTGAGAGACAGGGTCGTGTTCATTCATTTCAGGGATATCGTGGGGAAAGCCACAAAATTCAGGGAGACTTTCCACGATAATGGACCGACAGATATGGCGGCGATGATAAGACTCTATGCCAGAGATGGTTTCGAAGGCTTGATCCGTTCCGATCATGTGCCGGCTATGCAAGGCGATGACAACACCCGTCCCGGCTATAGCATTAACGGTACCCTTTTCGGAGTAGGCTACCTGAAGGGTTTGCTGGACGCTTGTATATAGCTAATCAATTACCTGATACAGAGGCCTTTGAGAGGGCCTCTTTTTGGAGTGCGATGAAGTCTTCGTCGGACGGGGAGTGGCCTTCCATATAGACCAGTGTCGCGCCCTGGCTCAACAACTCGTCTTGAAGTTTCGGAACTGAAACCTCCTGGACGGCGCATTTATCCTCAATGGCTATTGAAGCGGCAGTGCCTGCGGCCTGACCTAATGCCATCCAGCACGGTTCCATGCGCAAGGTGGAGAATCCGATATGGGAGCCGGACACGGGTACGGGCAGGAGAAGATTGCTGATGCTTTTAGGTACAATTACTCCGTAGGGCACATTATAGACGGATGTGGGATAAGAAAGGAATCCGTCCAGATGGATTCTTCCGGGCTCTCGTTTGTGGTGGGCATGAGAGTCAAGCGCGTAATGGCTTGCCGTAATTCCGTCGCGATGGACAGGGCCCCTATCGGTCGGAGGTTCCGCATCGTTGGCGGTGAAGAAATACATCCCCTCAAAACGTCTTCCTTCCCGGACATATACCTGACGGGGGAAGTTGTCATTGTCAGGATATTCATCTGCCGCATAACCCCATTCCTGGACAGCCTTGCGGAAGCTTTCCGGGAGTTCCTCATCGTTGGCAGCGAACCAAAACAGTCCTTCTGTGTAGTCCCTCAAACGTTTGGAGAACTGGTCCCGCCATTCCCAAGAAGCGGTGGGCCAAGGTTGGTTCTCTTCGGGAAGATCCGTGGAGATGAAGGCCATATGCTGGTTGTTCGCATCGGTTTTCCCATTCGGAAGATTAACCATATTTGTGATCTTTCCAACGCCCCAACGGTCATCAGGAATCTGGGTCCTGCCACCGGCGAGAATGATTTTCTTGTTGGCTTCACGCTGATCTTGAGTTACTTCCATGGTCAAGACTCCCGTATGATACCCATACAACACATCGTCAATCAATGAGACATATTCATTGCGGTCGTAGTTCTCCGGCTTCCGGAAGGGCACTTGGTTGGCCTTGTCTTTTGTCAGGCATAACCGATAGTTGTAAGCTTGGATTGTGCTGTCTCCCTCATATGTGGTACCAGGCCCAACAGGACCTCTCCAATATTTGTAGACCTTTCCGGCGATGGGCTCATGAAACTCGTCCATACCTTCACGTCCAATCCGGAACGGCACTCCTGCCGCGGCACCCAAGTCTCCCTCATAGGTGGCATCAACAAAGACTTTTCCTTTGTACTTCTCTAGTCTGCCGGAGTTCCTGTCCAAGACCGTGATCTCTTCTATGCGTCCGGCAGCCATCTTGAGATTCGAGGGGTCGCTGTCGAATTGGCGCATAGTAAGTACCTTGATACCAGGACATTCCCCTAGCATCTCGTTGAAAACCCTTGCGGCGACACTTGGCTCGAAATGATATCCGGAAGAACAGTCTTTGACCTGCTGGGAGTCTGCCCCATAGGTTTGTACATAGTACTCTTTGACCCTGTTGACGAATTCGAGGAAAAGCCCTGTCGTCGCCCCCCGAGTGGCGATATCTGTCGCTCCGAGACCGTTGGCTGGGAGACCTCCGAGGTTGTCAGTCCTTTCCAATAACAAAACCGAATGTCCCATGCGTGAAGCGGAGACCGCTGTCATGATGCCTCCGGGTGTGCCTCCAACCACAACAACGTCATGAGAACGATTGCAAGATGTGACTGTGGTGAGCGCTAAAGTAATCAGTAAAAGCCATTTGTGATTCATGGGCATAAAAATAGGAAAATTTAAATAATGCTTATATTTATACTCGCTTTTATTTCACAATGCGGAAACAGTGGCTCAACATAGCTGGAGGTGCTGGCGCTCTTATACTAGGCGTCATTTCTCTGGTGCTTCTTGAACGATCGCAGGCCTTCGCTTTTTTCTATCGGGAACAGAATCAGATTTTCCTGTTGGACTGGAAGGATATCCTCTCTAAACTGATGTCCCCAGGCGGATTCGCCCTTGTTCTTTGCCAGTGTTCTGTCCAGTTCTTCAAGATTCCCCACATGGGGGCTTTGCTAACGGCGCTTCTTGGGTTGTTGACTGCGCTTTTGCTATGGAAATCATTGAAAGACAAGGCTTCCATTGCCGCACTGCCTCTTGGTTTCATACCTGTTTTCTTGCAGGAAGGGGCCCTATCTGACACGTTCTATTTTTATAATGGTTTCGTGGCCTTTTTTCTTGCCGCCCTGTTTCTTTGGCTATATTCCATGCTGTCCTCGGAGAAAACCAACCGATTCCGCATAATCCTCGGGACTGCGCTGGCTTTAGCTCTTTACTTTATAGCCGGACCAATTGCTTTTCTTTTTGCTATATGTTTAGCGATAATTGATGTTTTCACCGACCGGAAGCACTGGTATCTCGCCCTGATTCCGGCGATGTCAATTGTCATCTGCGGATGGCTCCGCATGCGTTTGGGTTTCATCCAGGACATGAGGCTGGCGCTTTTTCAAAATGGTTATTATGAACCACTTCTGAAGCCAAACGCTTTTATTCATTCTTCCTGGATAGCCCTTCCCATAGTCATTTTGGTTTCTGAATGCACACGATTCATTAAGGCAAAATGGTTCGAAGTGGCGCTTGCGTGTGTGGCGGTGGTCGTATCGCTGGCTGTTCTTTTCCGCATTCCAAAGCACATTGATAAAAAATATTACGACTCCCTGCGGTTGAGTCACTATATTAACGAGGAAGACTGGGATTCAATTCTTTCCGATCGGACAACGACTCATATGAACTATATCCTGATGAACATCAGGAATCTTGCCCTGTCAAAGAAGGGACTCTTGCTTGACCGCCTGTTTGATTATCCTCAAAAGGGGATTCTCTAGTTGCTGGCGGAGAATGAGCAAAGCAATCAGAACACCGACATGACCGTGCTGCACAGTCATATCCACTTCGCGATGGGCAACACCGCGCCGGCGCAGAACAAGGCTTTTGACTCAAGCGTGGGCATTCATTACGGCAACCCTTATATGATCATGCGTCTGATCAAGACTAATCTTGTGTGGGGAGCTTGGGATGTCGCTGAGAAATACATCTCCATGATGGAGAAGACCTTGTTCTACAAGGGGCAGGCTCATGAATTCCGTCGTTTCCTTAACGATGACGAGGCGGTTCTCGCCGATCCGGAGCTCGGAAGGCTGAGGCGTGGACTCACCAAGATGGACTATTTCTCCGGAATGAATCCTCTCGCAGACCTTGAGCTCATCCTCGCTACGGATCCTTCCGACAAGGCGGCCAGGGATTACTACGTGTCCTTTATGCTTCTGGCGAAGGACATCGAGGGCTTGAGACATTATATTGAGAACGTCCCCGAAGCCTACGACGAGCATGGCGATCTTCACCCTCGTCTACAGGAAGTGGTGTTGATTTACGCTGAGGGCGACAAGGATTATTGCAAGGCGCATGGTGTCACGGATGAGACCCTGAACCGTTACGAAGCCTTCCGCAAGCAGTATATTTCCCTCAAGACCAATGGAGGGAACCCCTCCAGCGTCATGAAATCTTTCTCGGGAACCTTCTGGTATTATTATATGTTCATAAATAGTTGACAGTCATGGTGGTAATGAGCGCATTCAAGAAACATATCCCGCTTGTGGCTGTTTTAACCGCCATCCTTATCTCCTGCACATCCAAGGTTGAGGTGTCCGGTACCATAGAAGGCTTGCCGCAAGGGATGTTCCCAGATTATTCAGACGTCACCGTCCCTTGCAATATCGCTCCCCTGGATTTCGAGATTTCTGGTGATGGAAATGCTTTATTGACAATCACTTCCTCATCTTCCAACATGACGGTCAAGACCGGGAAGGGGACATTCAGGATACCTATGCGCCGTTGGAAGCGGCTTTTGATGGATGCGAGAGGATCTGCCCTTGAATTCACCGTGTCTGTGCGGCAAGAAGGGAAATGGCTTTCTTACACTCCATTCAGGGTTAACGTGAGCGAGGATGAGGCTGATCCCTATGTGGTTTACCGCCTGATCGCTCCTGGGTATGGGCTATGGAATAAAATGGGGCTTTACCAAAGGAATATAACCTCATTCAAGCAGACTCCGGTCTATGAGAACCGGCTTACTGATTATAATTGCGTGAATTGCCATTCGTTCCGGATGCAGGATCC
>JAFROA010000302.1 GCA_017429885.1 Bacteroidales bacterium
CAACCTCGCTGAGAACACCTATCTCCGTTCGCCTATAAGCGGTGTCGTCACAGCCAGGAATTATGATAAGGGAGACCTTTACGCCGGCCAGCCGATATTCGTGGTCCAGCAGATAACCCCGGTAAAGCTCAAGGTGGGAGTGTCTGAGTCGGACTACACCAAGGTCAAGATCGGGAATCAAGTGGAGATCACCGTTGATGCCCTTCCGGGACAGACTTTCACCGGGAAGATTAATAAGATATATCCTACCATGGATCCTGTCTCCCACACATTCATCACTGAGATTCTGGTCCAGAATTCCGACAGGGCTCTCCGTCCGGGAATGTTCGCCAGGGTCAAGATCGAGTTCGGCGTGAACAACAGCATCGTCGTACCGGAAGAGTCTGTTGTCAAGATGCAGGGCACTGGTCAGAGGTGTGTTTATGTCCTCCAGCCGGATAACACGGTGGAGAGCTCTATCGTCAAACTCGGCCGCCATATTGATGGTCGCTATGAGATTCTGGAAGGCCTCTCAGAGGGTGATGTTGTGACTGTCAAGGGTAGCACCAGCCTAAAGGATGGGGTAAAGGTGGAGGTTTCTAACAAATAATCAGAGAGACCTATGAGTGTCATAAGATCCGCAGTGAGCAAACCGGTCACGACAGCCTTGGTCTTCTTGGCTTTCGCGATATTCGGAATCTATTCACTGACAAAGACTTCGGTGGCTCTATTCCCGGATTTCGACGCCAATGTCGTTTTGGTGATGTCGTCATATCCGGGCGCTAGCGCCTCTGATGTTGAGAATAACTTGACCAAGCTGTTGGAGAACACGCTCAACAGCGTGGCGAACCTGAAGAACCTTACGTCCCGTTCCCGTGAGAATGTCTCGATAGTTATGCTTGAGTTCAAATACGGAACGGACATTGACGAGGCGAGTAATGACATCAGGGACAAGCTGGACCTGGTGAATTCGTCCCTGCCGGAGGGCGCCACTGTGCCGGTACTGTTCAAGTTCGGCATGGACGATATGCCTGTGCTGATCCTGTCAGCCACGGCTGACAAAAGCATGGCCGGTCTCGACAGGATACTGGACGACAGGGTGGTGACTCCTTTGGGACGAGTGACTGGTGTTGGAACAGTTTCCGTGGCTGGAGCCCCCTCCAGGGAGATCCATGTATATTGCGACCCCAACAAACTTGCGGCATACGGGCTTAGCGTCGCGGGGATATCCCAGATAATAGCCTCTGAGAACAGGAATGTCCCCTCGGGATCGATTGATATCGGCTCTGAGTCATTTTCCCTCAGGGTTGAGAAGGAGTTTAAGGATCCTTCCGAGCTCCTTGATGTCGTGGTCAGCTATCGTGGCGGTCAGGTAGTTTATCTGAAAGATGTCGCCAGGGTTGAGGACGGATTGGAGGAGAAGTCCCAGGAGTCATACACTAATGGCCGCCAGTCGGCCATGATCGCCATCCAGAAGCAGTCCGGAGCCAACACGGTCAATGTCGTGAAGGCGGCCAAGCAGAGGATCAAGGAGATTGCCCCGACCCTCCCTTCCGACATCCAGATCACAGAGGTGGTCGACAACTCCTCTGAGATCCTGAACACGATTAACTCCCTCAAGGAGACCATTATCATAACCCTTCTCGTGGTTATGCTCGTGGTGTTCGTTTTCCTAGGAAGATGGAGAGCCACATTCATCATCGTTCTCTCGATCCCGATTGCCCTTCTTGGCTCTCTGGTTTATCTTTTCGCCACGGGGAACACGTTGAATATCATTTCAATGTCCGCATTATCAATCGCGATCGGAATGGTTGTGGATGATGCTATCGTGGTTTTGGAGAATATCTCCACGCACTTGGAGAGAGGGGAGAAGCCAAAGGAGGCGGCGGTACACGCCACTTCAGAGGTCGGTATCTCCGTCATCGCATCCACCCTCACGATGCTCTGCGTATTCCTTCCGCTCACGATGGTCTCAGGAATGGCTGGCATCATGTTCAAGCAGCTGGGCTGGATCGTAAGTATCATCATGATCATCTCCACGACCGCGGCCCTCACCCTTGTCCCTATGCTTTGCTCCAGGATGCTCAAGGCAGGTCCCAAGACAGGGAAACTTCACAGGGCTATATTCGATCCTATTGAGAATGGCCTTGACAAGCTCTCGGCTTGGTATTCAAAGATCATAGCTTGGGCTGTCACCCACAGAAAGACTGTCATATTCGGGGCCTTGGCCATCTTTGTCGGTGTGCTCGCTCTTCTCGCTCCCGGACTCAAGACCGAGTTCTTTCCCACAATGGATGGAGGGCGTCTCTCCGTGTCTATCGAGCTGCCGGTAGGTACTGAGCAGAGCGTGACGGGCGCTTTCGCCAAACAGATAGCGGATCGTCTTGAGTCGGAAATACCTGAGATAGAGGTTCTTCAGTACCGCTATGGTCAGGCCAGCTCTGAGAATGTCATTGGAAGTATGCAGAATAACGGCTCCTATGTCATCTCAATGAATGTGAACATCGGGTCGATGGAGAACCGAAAGCGCTCATCTTCTGAGATAGCGGACATCATCCGCAAGGATCTCCGTGAATATCCGGAGGTGAAGAAAGCCACTGTCACTGAGGGAATGGGAGGAGTCGGTGGTGCGGCCTCTCTCCGTCTTGAGATATATGGTTATGACTTCGATGAAACCGACAGGATCGCCAAGGAAGTCCAGGCCAAGATGCTCGCTGATCCTGCTTTCACACAGGTTATCCTTAGCCGTGATGATTACACTCCTGAGTATCAGGTCGATTTCGACCGTGAGAAACTGGCTCTCAATGGCCTGAATTCCACTACCGCCGCCGCCGCTTTCAGCGCGGCGATGAGCGGTTCGGTGAATTCCTTCTATCGTGAGGATGGAGACGAGTACAACATCAGGGTCATTTACGACAAGCGCTTCCGCACAAGTGTTGAGGATATTGAGAACATATTGATTTACACACCTTTAGGAGGGACTGTCAGAATTAAGGATCTCGGAACCGTCGTGGAGTCGAAAGTTCCTCCGACAATTGAGAGGAAGAACCGTGAGAGGTATATCTCCATCACCGGAATCGTCTCCCGTGGATATGCCTTGAGTGACGGAGTGGAGACCACTAACAGGATCCTTTCAGAGACTGACATCCCCAATAATATCTCCACTGAGATCACCGGAGACTTCGAGGACCAGCAAAGCATGTTCAAGGACCTCATAGTCCTTATGATCTTGATTATCATCCTGGTCTATATGGTGATGGCATCCCAGTTCGAGTCGTTCATGAGTCCCCTGGTGATCATGTTCTCGGTTCCTTTCGCCTTCATAGGAGTGATTCTGGGACTTAGACTCACGGGGACGGCGCTGGGGGTCATGGCGATGATCGGTATCATCATTCTGTTGGGTATAGTCGTGAAGAACGGTATCGTGCTCATAGACTACACCATCCTTATGAGGGAAAGGGGAATGAATGTCTTAGACGCCTCTGTGACCGCTGCCCGTAGCCGTTTGAGACCTATCCTCATGACCACCCTGACCACTGTCCTCGGTATGTTGCCTATGGCTCTGGGAAGAGGTGAGGGATCTGAGATGTGGCGTTCCCTGGGTATGACAGTGTGCTGGGGTTTGTCATTCTCTACCCTGATCACGCTTGTGCTGATCCCTGCTGTGTATTGCGTTTTCGCTGCACGCCAGGAGAAGCGATCCAGCAAGAAAACACTTAAAGCGGCATAATGATATGAAAGCGATTTTTATTGCATATAACCAGGCATATGGCGAGGAAATCGTCGAGTTGCTTGATGATCATGGACAGAGGGGCTTCACTCAGTGGATTGACATCCAGGGCAGGGGAGGAGAGCAGGGCGAGCCTCATTACGGCAGCCATGCATGGCCCACCGAGAATTACGCCATACTCACATTCGTTCCGGACGACAAGGCCCCGCTATTGATGGATGCCCTCAAAAAAACGGATGAGAGGTACCCTGATCTCGGTCTCAGGGCATTTGAATGGACCATTGATGGAATGGTGTAGTCTTTTTTGCAAGGCCGGATGTTTTTTTTAACTTTGTGGATAGACTTTTAATGAATCAGAATATGGAAATCACTGCTTCTAATGAGAATTTCGCGGGAATCATTTCCGCTAATAAGGTTGTACTGGTTGACTTCTGGGCCACATGGTGTGGTCCCTGCAGGATGCTCGGCCCCACAGTCGAGACAGTCGCCGGAGAGTATGAGGGGAAGGTGACAGTCGTGAAGTGCAATGTCGATGATTGCGAGGATATAGCCGTCCAGTATGGTATCAGGAACATCCCCACACTCATCTTTTTCAAGGATGGCCAGGCTGTAGATAAACTCGTGGGCAATGTCCCTAAAGCCGAGATCACAGCCAAACTTGACGTTTTGCTTTAATTTCTTTAAACGATATTGATTATGAAGAGATTATTTGTTGCTGTCGCAGTCGCAGCTCTCGCTTTCAGTGTTAATTCGAGCGCTCAGCATTTTGACAATACCAGGTTCGGTGTCACCGCTGGAGTGACCTCCTCGTCCACAAAAATCAAAGAGGTGGACACCAAGAGCATCTCCATGTACCATGCCGGTCTCGCTGTCGAGATTCCTCTCGGAGCCGGTTTCGCTCTCCAGCCTGAGCTCCTTTATCAGGTAAAGGGAATGGCCCTTAATAATTGGGGAAGCTCCACCACCGGAGACATCGGCAAGTCATTTGAGACAAAGGTGGGTTTCGTTGAGGTTCCTATCCAGCTCCAATGGGGTCCGGATCTTGTCGCTTTCCGTCCTTATGGATTTGTTGAGCCTTTTATAGGTTACCAGATTTCCGCCAACGGGAAAGGAGAGGCTAAATCCTTCAACGACCAGCTCCAGAAGATGGAGTACGGTATGAGCCTTGGCGCTGGCCTTGACATCTGGAAAATTCAGGTTTCCGCCAAGTATTTCTGGAATTTCGGTTCTGTTTACAAGAGTGATATCTCCAAGACCGGATCGACCATAGGCGGCATCCTGGACGGGAACAATTTCAATGGCTTCGCCATTTCCGCGGCTATATTCTTCTAATGGATAGCGGGATGGCCAGTGAGCGCAGGATAGTTTTTTTCTGCTCGGCCAGTAAAGACATAGACCCGAAGTTTAATCAAGCCGCGAGGGAGGCTATCCGCGCGGCTTGTTCGCTTGGATATACCATAGTCTCCGGTGGGACCGTCAAAGGTACCATGGGAGAGTTGGCTGATGAGGTTGTCAAGAACGGAGGGCGTCATATTGGAGTGATTCCCCGGTTCATGGCTGATGTCCTTTATCCTGACATGGCTGAGACTGTGTGGACCGAATCCATGGATGAGCGTAAGGTGAGGATGCGTAAGGGAACTGTCGCCGCTATCGCTCTTCCAGGAGGAATAGGCACTCTCGACGAGTTGATAGAGACTCTGACCCTCGCGAAGATTGGTTTGTACAAAGGCAAGATTCTGGCCTTGAATATCGATGGCTTCTATGAGCCGTTGAAGGCTCTGTTGGACCACTATGTGGCCACAGGTATGCTTGACTCTCCATCCAGGAAACTGATATCTTTTCCCGAGACTGTCGGTGAACTCGCGGACTTGCTTAAGTGATTGACTGACTCTGAGATGCTTGCTCGGATAAAAAAGTTGCTGGGAAGCGATTGGACAAGGACAGATGAGCTGATTCATTCGTCCTTGAAGAGTGATATTTATCTTCTTGACCGGACCAACGCTTCCATACTTGAGAATGGGGGCAAACATATGCGGCCTCTTATCGCGCTTCTTGTGGCAAGGGCTTGTTCCCCAGATCGCATCCTCAATGAGGACAGCGTCAGGTTCGCGGCAGCCTCAGAGCTTCTTCACAACGCTACACTCTTGCATGACGATGTCGCCGACAGTAGCGCGGTACGTAGGGGAGCCCCTACGGTCATGTCGCTATTGGGTGGCCCCGCATCAGTCCTTATCGGTGATTTCTGGCTCGTCAGGGCCATGGAAGACATATTGGCATCCCCTGAGCTGGGCAATGTGGTCATACGTATATTCGCCAAGACTTTGAGCGACCTGGCTGAGGGGGAGATGCTCCAATTGCAGAAAGCGTCAAGCGGGGACACTACTGAAGAGGACTATTACCGTATAATCTATAACAAGACCGCCTCGCTCTTCGAGGCCACAGGTGTCTCAGCCGCCATCTCTGTGGATGCTTCTGAAGCTGTTGTGGAGGCTGTCCGGGAGTACTGTGTCAATCTTGGGATCGCTTTCCAAATCAAGGATGACCTTCTTGATTATTCGGATGGGGAGATCCTCGGGAAACCGGTTGGGGTTGATCTTAGGGAAGGCAAAATCACCTTGCCTTTGCTCGGAGCGTTGAAATCTGTTGATAAGGACGAGGAATCCAGAATCAGGAGCTTGGTCATGGATATATGTTCACATCCTGAGAATATTCTCGCTGTGAGGGAGTTCGTCTTTTCCCATGGAGGTATAGAGTATGCCTTGGATAAACTGGAGGAATCTGTTTCCAAAGCTAAGGCGGCGTTGGATATCCTTCCGGATTCGGATGAAAAAGACTATCTTTCGGAAATCGCCGGTTTCACGGCCAGGAGAGAAAAATGAGACTCGTTGACATCATAGGGAGCAAGGGTGCAGCTCAGGTGCTGGAAGGCATGATCCGTGAGGATCGTGTCCCTCATGCTCTTATGCTCTATGAGAATGACGGTTGTGGAGCCATGGCTTTGACGCTGGCCTTTCTCGGTGAGTTATTCGCCAGTGATCACAAGGTCTCGGGACTTATCCATCCGGATGTTCATTATGTGTATCCCGTTGCCGCCGGCTCCAAAGTGAATGAGAAAGTGGATAAGCTCAGAGCTGAGCTTTTCCTTGAATACTGGCGGGATTTGATGAAATCCAATCCGTTCGCCTTGGAATCGGAAGTTTGTGACGCATTCGGGATAGAGGGCAAGCAGACGGCTATCAACAACGCCGAGGCCAGGGAGGTCCTTGAGACGGTGTATTTATCACCGGTTGAGGGTGGTTGGAAAGCCGTGGTGGTCTATCTTCCGGAGAAGATGAACGCTACAGCGGCCAACCGTTTGCTCAAAGCGCTGGAGGAACCTCCGGAGAAGACGGTGTTCATCTTGATCACTCACGCTCCAGAGAAGGTTTTGCAGACCATTTCATCCAGATGCCAGGCTTTGAGAGTCCTTCCTTACTCAAAGGAGGAAATCTCACGTACATTGGTCACTTGGTTCGGAAAAGAGCGTGATGAGGCTGAAGCTGCCGCTCTCGTGGCTGGAGGAAGTGTCGGCGAGGCGCTTCGCTACTTATCTGGTAAGGAGGAGTATGAGGAGCAGATGGAGATTTTCTCCGGGCTAATGGAAGCGATTGATTCAAAGGATCTTATATCTGCGTTATCTTTCGGTGATACCTTGGCCGGGCTTGGTTCGCGGGAAAAACAGAAAGCTTTTTGTAAATTCGCGTCAGAGAGCCTCCGCAAGATTTTCCTGATTCAGCGGGATCTTCCCTCGATAGCGGGTGTCACTCCCGGAGAGGAGGATCGGCTGGCCGCGATGGCATCAAGATGTAAGAAAAGCTTTCCTAGACAGGCGTTGTCCTGCCTCGACAGGGCTAAGCTTCTCATCGACAGGAACGTGTCCCAGAAGATACTCTTCTGCGATCTTGTGGGGAGATTGTACTCAATTTATTGACCACCACGATGGAGAATAGAGATAACGAGACCATAAAGTTCGATTGTAGCAGGGGTTGCACGGTCACCCGTGAGCCGGATACTGGCGAGTTTGATTGTGAGTATCGTCAGGGATGCTGCAAACTCGAGTCATACAATTGGCTTAAAGGGGTTACCCAGGAACAGTACAAGGACCTTTTTGAGGTCAGGTTCAAGAATACAAGGAAGGGTATATATATTAATGCCTCGGGACAGGGAATCAAGACAGGTGACCTTGTGATAGTTGAGGCCGCCAATGGCCATGATCTTGGAATTGTGACCCTTGAGGGACCTATTGTGGGGCGTCAGATGAAGTGTAAAGGCATTGATCCTGAGGCGGTTCCATTGAAGAAGATTTACAGGAGGGCAAAGCCGTTTGACATAGCGAAATGGCAGGAAGCCATCGCCAGGGAGCAGGACACCATGATCCAGGCTCGTAGAATCGCCGCGGAACTTGGGCTTGACATGAAGATCGGTGACGTTGAGTTCCAGGGAGACGGGACAAAGGCCATTTTCTATTATATAGCCGATGGCCGTGTGGACTTCCGTCAGCTCATAAAGATATATGCCGAGGAGTTCCGTATCAGGATCGAGATGAAGCAGATCGGCGCAAGGCAAGAGGCGGGCTTGATCGGTGGATTGGGCGTTTGCGGCAGGGAGCTTTGCTGCGCCAATTACATCACTAACTTCCAGTCTATCTCCACTTCAGCCGCGAGAGTGCAGGATCTTTCCTTGAATCCCCAGAAACTGGCGGGGCAGTGCGGAAAACTCAAATGCTGCCTTAACTATGAGGTCGCCAATTATATGGATGCCCAGTCCAGGATCCCGAAGGTCACAGAGCCTCTTGAGTTTGAGGATGGTCCCGCCTACCTTGTCAAGACCGATATCCTTCAGGAGACAATGTATT
Organism: Bacteroidales bacterium; assembly: GCA_017429885.1. Taxonomy (GTDB): domain Bacteria; phylum Bacteroidota; class Bacteroidia; order Bacteroidales; family UBA932; genus Cryptobacteroides. The sequence continues at coordinate 8,604 of JAFROA010000302.1, forward strand.
TCTCATACGAGAAGGGTTCCTTGGCCAATGTGTACCCTCTGAAGGCTTATGAGGTCAGGGAGATAATCATGATGAACCGTAACGGTTCGAAGCCGGAGTCCCTTAAGAATGATCCCGAGCCCATCGGGCCGCAGTTCATATCCGCTGTCGGGGATGATAGCATCACCCGCTTCGACAAGCCTAAGAAGTCGAAGAATAAGAACCGTAACCGTAATGGCCGTTCCGGAGGCAAAGGGAATCGGCCGCCTAAGGATCATTCTTGACAGGCGATGAGAGGGCGTGTCTTTCTCTATGTCCTGGCTTTAGCTGTCGTATCATGTGTCAGGCCGTCTTCCCGCGAGTTTTTCGTCTTGAGGGAGAATGCTGAGTATGGTGACACGTACTCTTTTTTTCTCGATCTTTCTGACAGTTCGGCCACTTATGGCATTGACTTTTTCACTAGGCTTGAGCGTGAGAGTTTCAAGTCTTTCCCTGGAGATGATATTATTCTGGATCTCAGGTGGTTCTCTCCATCTGACTCCATCCTCACCGACACGGCGTTCGTTAGGATCGGGGATAATTCCGGGCAGTCATATTACACCAAGGATCTTGTCTCTGGATATACAGACCGTCTGGAACTTCCGGAGGCGGGAGAGTGGCGTTTGAAGGCAAGAATAGTGAATGACGCGGGTGCGATAAGGGGTTTGGGATTAATTCTTAAGAGAGACGATGGGACACGATAAACTTAGGAAATTCGCGGAGAATGAGACTTTCTCCTGCCTTCTCCAGCCTGACGCTTCAGCGGTGTTGGATAAGAGCGGTGACTCTTCTTTAGGGTTGCGGCTCAATGACCATCCTGTCAAAGGTCATTGGAACTCGACAATGTTCAAGAAAGATCAACCGATAGTCCTGGAACTCGGATGTGGCAAAGGGGAGTACACGATTGACCTTTCGAAAAGGGTTCCCGGGAATAATTATATCGGGGTCGACATCAAGGGAGCGAGACTTTGGAGAGGTGCCAAGACGGCCACTGAGGAGAATCTTACCAATGTGGCTTTCCTCCGTACGAGGATAGAGTTCATCGAGGCTTTCTTTGGTCCCGGAGAGGTTTCCGAAATTTGGCTGACTTTCTCCGACCCTCAGTTGAAGAGTGAGAATTCAAGGCTGACAAGTCCTTTATTCCTTGAGCGTTATCGTAAGTTCCTCAAGCCTGGCGGGGTCATCCATCTCAAGACTGACAGCCGTTTCCTTCATGAATATTCAAAGGCCGTGGCCCTCGAGAACAATCTCACCATCCTTGCCGCTACGACCGACCTCTACGGCTGGGCCCCGTCGGAGGAGGTGTCCTCCCGTTCAACGTCCGCTTCGCGGACCCCACCACCGGCTTCGCCGGCGGTCCCCCCTCTTACGTGGCCGAGGGTGGCCACGGTTGCCGGGGGGACACCTCCTCCCGACGGGTGCGTGTCAGCATTATTCGAGGTTCAGACGTTTTATGAGAAGATGTTCCTGGCGCAGGGGTACAAGATAACCTATCTAGAGTTCATAATTGATCACAAGGGTCCCTACATGCATCCTTCTGATTTTGATTCTGATTATTGGCGTTCAATAGAGGGACCTAGACGGTTCTCTCATTCGCCGTCCTCTTCCCAGAGGTAGATCCTATCCCCTCTACGAAGCTTACGGTCACCTTTCCAATCCTCCGGGAAGGAGACCGGTATCGAGCATAGATCGCCTTTAAGGGCCTCCATGACTGGTTTAAGGTCGACTCTGATCTCATCCACCTTTCCTTCATACACCCCTGTGGACTGGCCTATTGCCAGGTATTCATTTCCTATCTTTATCGAATAAGACTCAATAAGGATCTCGGCGACGCTGAGGCGGTCATACCAGTTGGTGACTTTTCCGACATAAGTCTTCCTCCTGCGGGCATGGCTGCCGTATATCTCACTCCATTCTCCCAATTTGGCACCTTGATAGTAACCGTCCCAAAATCCTCGGTTGAAGACTTCGGAAAGCTTGTCTTTCAGGTGTTTTCCCAGTTCCGGGGAGAACGTCCCGTCACAGACCGCGTCAGCGGCTTTACGATAGCACTCCGATGTCCTCTTCACATATTCGGCAGATCTCGCCCTGCCCTCGATTTTGAAGACCTTTACCCCGGAGTCTATCATCTTGTCCAGGAACTCTATGGTGCATAGGTCCTTAGGGGACATGATATATTTGTTGTCGATGTTCAGTTTGTATCCTGTCTCAAGATCCGTTACCTCATATCCCCTGCGGCAAATCTGGTAGCACTCACCGCGGTTGCCTGATTTCCCGTAGGCGTGGAGACTTAGGTAGCATTTACCTGACACGGCCATGCAAAGGGCTCCGTGTGAGAACATCTCTAACCGGACCAGATTCCCGGAAGGCCCTGTAATCCTTTCTCGCTCAATGGCTTCACTGATGGCTTTGACCTGGGGCAGATTGAGTTCCCTGGCCAGGACCACGACATCTGCGAACCTTGCCCAGAATCTTAATGCTTCTATATTGGAGACATTCAGTTGAGTTGACGCATGGACTTCAATGCCGATTTCCCTGCAGTACTGGATCGCCGCCATGTCTGATGCGATGATGGCGTCCACTCCGGCTTTTCTCGCGGCGTCTAGCGCCTCTCTCATCGGCTCAAGATCATTATCATAAAGCACAATGTTGAGAGTCATATATGTCTTGACTCCGGCGGAACGGCAAATTCTGGTGATCTCAGGAAGATCCTCCGGGGAAAAGTTGTTGGCGGAGTGTGAGCGCATGTTAAGGCGGCCCACACCGAAATAGACTGAGTCAGCTCCACCCTCGATGGCGGCGGCAAGACACTCGAAGTTCCCCGCCGGAGCCATTATCTCTATTTCATTTCTGTCCATGTGTGTGTATGTGACCGATTGTGCCCGCGAATATAACCATTTTCGGATATTTTGGCTATATTGCGTTTTAATGGCGGAACAAGGCCGCCGGTTATGTTATGCGTATCACTATAAGTATTGAATACTTCACTGTCCCGGGGGAGTCCCTTTCCTATCTTTGGCCTGATGGTAAGGAAACCCCGATGAGTTATGTCTCTGACGGCGTTTGGAGCGCCGAGGTAAAAGTGCCATCCACTTGGAAGGTGGTCGAATATGGTTTTGTTCTCAGGCGTGATGGGAAAATAGTCCGCCGTGAGTGGGCTGGACACACATTGAATATCCCTTCTTCAAGGAAGATTACTTCCGTTGAGGTCAGGGACCGTTGGAATGACAGGCCATCGGATGCCCCTTTCTGGACCAAGGCTTTCACGGATGTGATTTTCGGCGGGAAGGCGATATCTACAAGAAGACATTTTGGGGACTTGACACTGATAGTCGCGGCTCCCGGAATCCATAGGGGTGAGATTCTCGCTGTGACCGGTGGCGGATCATTGTTTGATGACTGGAAGAAGTTCATTCCTTTGACGGATGGGCCGCTATGGAGAGTTTCTTTGAATTCGAAGGAAGTAGGTGAGTATAAATTCGTTATTCTTGATGAGGCGACAGGCCGGGCAAAGCTATGGGAGTCAGGTCCGAACAGGAGGCTCATATCAGCTGCCCAGGAAGGGACGCTTCTAGTTGTCCGGGAGTCTGATCCGGTCTTCGGGAGGCAGCCATGGAGGGGAACAGGTGTCGCCATCCCCGTTTTCTCGCTTAGGAGTGAGGACAGTTTCGGTGTCGGAGAGTTCAAAGACTTGAAAAAACTGGTGGACTGGGCTGTGGCGACCGGGCAAAGCATCATCCAGATCCTCCCGATTAACGACACGACTATGACACGCTCGTGGACGGATTCATATCCCTATAACGCCAACTCCACCTTCGCCCTCCACCCGCAGTTCATATCACTTCCGGAAGCTGGTGTAAAAAAGACAAAGGAATATAAGGCTCTCCAGAAGGAGTTGAACTCTTTGCCTCAGATAGATTATGAGAGGGTTAACAATGAGAAAACCCGTCTCCTGCAGGCAGCTTTCCAGTCTGTAGGGCCGGAAGTGCTTGAGAGTGAGGAATATAAATCCTTCTTCTCGGCCAATGAGCATTGGCTTGTCCCATACGCCGCTTTCTGCGTTCTAAGGGACCTTAACTGTACACCACAGTTCGGGAAATGGACGGAATTGAGTGTTTATTCAAAGAGTGGAGTTGAGGCTTTCCGGAAGATCCATGGGGAGAAGATGGATTTCTATTGCTGGGAGCAATTCTGTCTTGACTCTCAACTCAAAGATGCCGTCTCGTATGCTCATTCCAAAGGAATCGCGATCAAAGGCGACCTTCCGATTGGAATAAGCCGTGACAGTGTCGACGCATGGCAATATCCGGAGCTGTTCAATCTTGACTCCCAAGCGGGAGCCCCGCCGGACGCTTTCTCTGAAGACGGACAGAACTGGGGATTCCCGACTTACAATTGGGAAGAGATGGCCAAGGATGGTTATGGCTGGTGGAAAGCCCGTCTCGCGAAGATGAGCGAGTACTTTGATGCTTTCAGGATTGACCATATTCTCGGGTTTTTCCGCATTTGGGAGATTCCGCTGGGCATAAAGTCTGGGCTTCTGGGCCATTTCAATCCGGCTTTGCCTTATTCTGCAGACGAGCTTCGTGGTCGTGGCTTCAATCCGGATTCCGATCTTTTCGTCCCGGACCCCCATCGCCACGGATGGTACCATCCTCGTATCTCTTCGCAAAAGACCGCCGCTTTCGAGGCTCTTGATCAGTGGCACAAGGATGAATATGACAACCTATACAATGATTTCTTCTATCGCCGCCACAACGCCTTCTGGAAGGAAACGGCTATGAGAAAGCTTCCCGCTTTGCTGGATTCAACCGGAATGCTCGCTTGTGGTGAGGATTTGGGAATGATCCCGGCTTGTGTTCCAGAGGTTATGGATGAGCTCAGGATTCTTTCTCTTGAGGTCCAGAGGATGCCGAAGTCACCGGAGGATGCTTTCGGGGATCCTTCCAGATACCCCTACCTATCTGTCTGCACTACAGGATCTCATGACACCTCCTCACTCAGGGCGTGGTGGGAAGAAGACAGGGAGCTAACTTCCAGATACTTCCATGAGATGCTCCATTGTGAGGGCCAGGCTCCTTCTTTCTGCGAGCCTTGGATTTGCGAGAAGATAATCCGCCAGCATCTCGAGTCACCCTCCATGTTCTGCATCCTGCCTTTGCAGGATTGGCTCTCGATTGACGGGGAAGTCCGTTATCAGGGCGATCCGGCTGACGAGCGGATTAATGTCCCCGCTAACCCCAGGCACTATTGGCGCTGGAGGATGCACACAACTCTTGAGGATCTACTTACCCGCACAGGTTTCAACTCCAGGCTTAAGGATTTGATTTCCGCTTCAGGGAGGTAGAGTAAGCCTCCGATGAACTGCATATTGTAGCGGGGAGTAATCCTCGCTACTTTTGCAAAAAGTTACTGCTATGCTTACAAGAGAACAGATTCTGGAAGTGGACACCTATTGCGCCGAGCATCAAGTCAGCCAGCAACGCTACTTGGAAGAACACAATATTCCCCGTCACCAATACTACGTGTGGAAACGGAAGTATCGTCAGGAAGATGAACAGTCCTCAGAACCTGGAGCTTTTGTCCAGTTGCGACCTGGTGGTGAGTTTGTCTCACCGATGATGCCACCGGCCAAGACTTCCGGTAAAGCAAAGGCCAAAACAGGTGTGGTAGATAGCGCAGAGAGTTTTCTGACGGTAGAGATCCGTACTTCTGCCGGAACAATGATGCGTATCCAGGGCAGCATGACCGCCGCACATCTACATGAGATCATCACTGCGGGATGATGTTCTACCTGGATGGGACATACCGGTATTGGCTGTATAACAAGCCCGTTGATATGCGTAAGAGCTTCAACGGACTGAGCGGTATCGTTACTAACGCCATGAGTGGACGGCTGTACGGCGGTGACGTCTTCATCTTTGTCAACGCCAGTCGTAATATGATGAAACTGCTACGGAAAGAGGAAGGAGGTCTGGTTCTTTATTGCTTCCGTCTTGATATGGGTCGAATGCGATTGCCGAATATGGGTGGAGAAGACGTAATCTCCACCAGTTTGGCGTATGAAAACGTAGTGGGGATGGTGCGTTCTGCTCTTGACAGCCCCTATGTGAGGCGGATGAAGCTACTATCTAACCGCCTGTAAATCTTTACTTTAGATAAGTAAAATAATCGACATTCGCAATAGCAAAAACCCTTGCAGAAGTAGCTGGAAGGCCATATCTTTGTATCCGGTAACGAGAGAAAAAGATGTCAGACCTGGTCCTCGAAATACAGCGCCTTCGTGAACAAAACGCCAAGCTTGCCGCCATGAATGAAACCCTTCTGGCGGAGCAGGCGCGGCTTCTGGCGCAAGCTGAGGAAATGCAGGCCGCCATCAGCAACCTTCAGTCCATGATGGCGTGGTTCCGCAAGAAGCTCTTCGGTTCCATGAGCGAGAAACACCTCCCCCTTGATCCCAATGTCCTTGAGCCCACGCTGTTCGACCAGCACCTGTCTGAAGAGGAGCAGGCCAAACTGGATGCGGAGGTGAAAGAGATGGAGGAACGGAACGACAAGGCCATTGAGGTGAAGGCCCACAAACGAGAGATCCGAAAGCCCATCCTTTCCGGCAATCTGCCTATTGAGGAGACCCACATCTATCCCGAAGGTGTCCATGGCAACCCTGACTATGTTGAGATCGGAGTGGAGAACACGGACACCCTGGCCATCCAGCCCGCCAAGATGTATGTCAGGCGCATCGTGCGGCACAAGTTCGTTCTCCGTTCTCAGCTTCAGATTGAAGAACCGGACAGGCAGACTTTCCTGATCGCTCCGCTGCCGGAAACGATACGGCCCAAGAGCATGGCAGACGCCACTCTGCTGGCAGACATCCTGATAAACAAGTATATCTACCATCTGCCGTTCTACCGGCAAATCCAGAAATATAAGGAGCTGGGTGTCCTGCTGAACGACGCCACAATCAATGACTGGTTCACGTCGGTTTGCGAAAGGCTACGGCCACTGTACGACAAACTTCGAGAACAGATCATGTCCAGCGACTATATACAGGTGGATGAGAGCACGTTGCCGGTTATCGACAACGAGAAGCACCGTGCCGTGAAGGGATACATGTGGGCCGTGCGCGACGCGCTCACCGGGGACGTGTACTTCCACTATGACATGGGTTCCCGTAGCGGCGACACCGCGCGCAAGCTCATCGGTGGCTACCGTGGCGCCGTACAGACCGACGGCTACGAGGTCTATGAATCCTTTGAGAATATGCCCGGCAAGCGGATGATCGGCTGTTGGGCCCATGTAAGGCGTAAGTTCGTGGAAGCCTTGGACGAGAACAAGAAGTGCGCGAGCGAAGCCATTGTCTATATCGGCAAGCTATACAAGATAGAGGAGGAGATGCATGAGGCCGGTCTTGCTCCAGAAGATGTAAAGGAACGCCGTCAGAAAGAGTCCTATCCCATCATCCAGGAGTTCGAGAGGTGGATGGACTCCGTCGCCAACGCGTTCACGCCCAAGTCCAGAATGGGCAGAGCCCTTGTCTACACCTATACGCTTCTTCCTCGCCTCAGCCGCTATGTCCTGGATGGCAGGTACAATATCGACAACAACGGCATTGAGAATGCCATCCGTCCCCTCGCTTTGGGACGAAAGAACTTCCTGTTTGCCGGCAATCACGATGCGGCCATACGTGCAGCCATTGTCTACTCCCTGTTCAGTTGCTGCAAGGCTGCCGGCATCAATACAAGGGCATGGCTGGAGGATATCTTGAGAAGGATCCCCACCGAAAAGAATATGGAAACGTTACTGCCGGGTCACTGGACGGTTACTAACCGTTAGTGACGCATCACTAACAATAAGTAACGGCTACTAATCCATCACTTCGGGTTAGTAGCCGTTACTGTACTTTATCGGATGCTTACGAGGTAGATTGTTTACCGTTTTTGGACACGGGTTCCATGTGAGACAATAAAGGAGGCGCTCCACTGGGGCGCCTCCTTCATGAATATTACCTGGGACTAATCCGCGAAAGTCACCTCTACCTTCTGCAGACGCCAGTGTCCTGAACCGCTATTTCTTGTCAAGACAACTGACGAGGCTGAGCCCGTCCATGTGGTTGAACTATAGTCGAAGGAACCAGGACTTACTGTGCAGTCTGAGGCGTTCGGCCTGTAACTGCTGCCAGAGGCGAATGTGAATACAATCTTGGAGATAGTCTTTGTTGAGGACTCAACTCGGATGTAACCTCCGCCATAAGTACGGATACCTTCACCTGTCGTATAGTATTTACCATCGTTGCCGCCCTTTCCGAAGCAAATCCTGAAGTCTGTGGATTGGATTATGGTCTTGTCATCACCGCTTCCGTTGTATTGCTTTCCATTCTCAATGCCAAGATCGGCGAATACGATAGTGTTGCCTGAAACTGAACCACCAGGAGTGTCACCGCCGCCACCTTGGGCTTCGGGGCCTACAAGGGCGATCCCGTTAATCTCAGTGGCGATGATATAGAGGTACTTGCCTTGTGAGGCATGGTAGAGGTAGTAACCCTTGACCGTGACAGTCTCACCGTTCAGGGAAGCAATATCCTCCGTAGGTTTCAGGATACTACCGGTCACGGAAGTTGAACCTCCTACGGTTATGTTGTAATAATTACCATCGATGTTCAGCGTACCGGAGTAGGTCACGAACTCTCTATCGTTCGCGGTATATGAAGCGAAACTGGAGGTGATATCCTTAGGATCAGGATGAGTGACAGCGTTACCACTGGAGTTGACTGTCACACTTGTAGGTCCGTTGATTTGAGGTGAGTTCTGATAAGTGGAATACTTACCTTCCACTATCACGTCATCACCGACTTTGGCCTTTCCATTACGGACATAAATCTTCGCGCCATCCTGGTCCATAAGGAAGCCAGCTGAAGATGAGGCGACAACAAGTCCAGGACCGACCTTCAGCGAAAGCTGGGTGTTAGCCATGGCAAGGAACTGGGCCACGGAGACCTGATCACCCTCGACAATAGTGGCGCCGTTGTCGTCCCTCTTCATTGCGATGACAGTGATCGCACCACCTGACGCTCCGTAGTAAATACCAGTGATGGTAACATTGTGGTTGGTCAGGTTTTCATTGATAGCGGTATATGAGGCTGGCTTATAGATGTCGACTCTCTTGCCAGAGCCCTTCACGATCAAGTAATAACTGCCTGAATTATCCACATAGAAGTCTCCGGTGACCTTAATCACGGTGGGGACTCCCGAGGAATAAGAATTGATTGAAGACGTGATGTCCTTGGCGGAGCTAAGGTGGCTAAGTATTGAGTTCTTCTCCTTAGTGACAGTATAACCCTGAACTGATTCGAGAGCAGGCATGCTATTAAAGGAAGTGGCTGTAGCTGAGAACTTCACAGAGTCTCCTGCCCACTGTGGAGCATGGCTAGGATCAGTGACGAACAGATAGCTTGATCCGTCGGAGACCACATATCCGTCAGTAGTTCCGGCAACTATGATAGAGGTCTTAAGCTCAACCTCCTCTCCTTCCTCCGCTGCTGAGGCCTCAGTCACATCCATTGAAGGATCTCCTTCAAATACACTCTGAGTGATGGTGCAGGCCACCTTTAGATTCTTTCCGGAGATCTCGACCTTGGCAGTCCTTTCCGCCTCGGAGGTATTCCTCTTCGCGGTGAAGTTGTAAATCTTCTGGGAGAGAGCCCTTGTCGAAGGAGTCGCTGAGAGCCAGTCGGAGCCTTCGGTCACAGTGACGCTGAGTCCGGTGATGTTCGTGTTGACGACCACAGGTACTATCTGACGTCTTCCGTCAATCTGGATATCGCTCTTTGTGAGGAAGAGGGCATCCTTTGTGAGCTGGGTGATAGTGATGACGGTACCGTCCTCAAGGGTGACCCTAGCTGTCCTCCAGTCGTAAGAATCATTCTCAGAGAGTTTGAGGACCACCTCGTCTCCAACGGAGACAACCTCCATCCAGTTCTCGCCGGTGTCACCGATTGTAACGGTGGAGGAAGCGATCGGGATCACAATCTCTCCACCCGTGTAATCGACCTCGTAGCTGGTCTTGACGGTAGGTTTCGCGGACTCGTTGAGACCTATGTTGATTATCTTGACGAATGAGCCTCCCTTGTCGTCGGTGAGAAGGAAAAGAATCTTGGCATCAGTGACCTTTGCGGGAGCCTTGATAGAGACCCTACCAGCCCTGTCGCTTGTCTCGTGGAATGTGACAGTCCAACCAGTGCTCTCGAAAGTCTCGATGCTGACCTTCGCACCCTCCGGGGCGATAATGTTGTAGGCTGTGCTGAGCAGCTCACCATCGCGCATCTTGGCGAAAACACTCTCGTCAAAGACAAGTTGGAGTTTCGGAGCGGCCCCTGTGAGAGGCACTGTGATGACGGTTCCGTCATAAAGGGTGAAAATGGCGTCACTGTCATTGGTCTCCACGTCTTTGAACATGGAAGCGGAAGCTCCCTGGCCTTCAATCTTGGTCCAGTTGGCGCCGTTGTCATAAGAGACCATCCACTGGTCATTCTCGATCTTTACCTTCGGGGTGTTGCTCGTGGATACTTTGGCACCTTGTGAGTCAAGGAGCCAACTCCCGTTTACGGTCCAATAATAATTGCCGTCAGAGTCGGCCTTTGCTCCGATTTGAGGTGTCTTGCCATCCTCGCCGTCGGATCCATCCTTAATCTTAGCGGTCTTGCCGTCTGAGAAGTAGATAGTGTATACGTCATCGTTCTTGGTGACCGCGTTGACGGTGACCTGACACTGGACGGATGAGACAAGGGATTGCAAGGCCCCGAGGTTTGAGTTCATAGTCGAGACTGTGCCTTCCAGGGCGGTTATCTTCGCTTTTTGGGCGTTAATCTCCTCCCAAAGGCTCGAGTCATCGTACTTGCAGCCTGTCAACGCAAGTACGAGAGAGAAGAGTAATAGCAGTGTTTTTTTCATGTGATTGATATTATATTTGTTTTAAATAAAGCATAAATAGTAGCTATGAAAGCATGCTAAATTAGATAGAAACTCCGAGAGGAGCAAGCAAGGTCGCTGACGGAAGGCGAAAAGTTATCAACATCTGATGTTCATAACTCGGGTTCGATTAAAATCGTTATATTTGCGGATATTGTAAGTACACTTAATACATATTCCGTCATGTTGTCATTTGAGAGCGATTACACCGAGGGTGCGCATGAGATGATCATCCGCCGTCTGGTTGAGACAAATCTGGAACAGACCCCTGGATACGGCCTGGACCATTATTGCGAGAGCGCGAAGGCCAAGATTAAGGAGGCCTTCGGGGTTCCTGGAGCCGATGTCTTTTTCCTTATAGGGGGTACTCAGACTAATTCCACTGTGATCGCGTCTCTCCTGAGGGAGTATCAAGGGGTTGTTGCCGTTGGCACTGGCCATATCGGAGTGCATGAGAGCGGGGCGGTGGAATACACTGGCCATAAGGTGCTGACTCTTCCTGATCATGGAGGCAAAATGGACGCCGGAGAGCTTGAGGCCTATCTGGAGGCGTTTTACGCCGACGGAACTTTCGAGCATATGGTCATTCCCGGAATGGTGTATATCTCTTTCCCGACGGAATTCGGGACTATTTATACAAAGGCGGAGCTCGAGGCTCTTCATGGGGTTTGCCAAAAATATTCCATGCCTCTGTTTATCGACGGCGCAAGGCTGGGATATGGCCTCATGAGTGACTCTAACGATATTGATATCAAGGAGTTCGCCTCGCTTTGCGACGTTTTCTACGTTGGGGGTACCAAGGTTGGAGCCCTGTTTGGAGATGCAGTCGTTTTCACTCATGGAGCTCCCGCGCATTTCTTCACTACCATAAAGCAGCATGGTGCTTTGATGGCCAAGGGAAGGATGCTCGGCCTTCAGTTCGATACCCTTTTCACCGATGGGTTATATTTCAGGATAGCCCGCCATGCGGACGAGATGGCCTC
>JAFROA010000303.1 GCA_017429885.1 Bacteroidales bacterium
GACAGCCTTCCGGGTCTCGGAAGCTACGGTGCCGCCGAAGACCTTGCGGACGGCGATGTCCCGGGTCTGCATCCCGGCATAGTAGGCGCTCATGGCGACCAGCCCGAGGAGCGAGATGACGGTGGCGAGAATCATGAACAACTCTATGAGGCTGATGAAGTTCCGGGTTTTCTCCATGCTCTTCTTGATAAGGTCGGGGATGTAGCCGTAGATCTTCTCGCCATATTCCTCATTTCCGGTTAACCTGATGCTTTCCTCCCGGCCGATTTCCTTCAACTCCGCCCTAACCTCTGAATCGTACCTGTTAAGTTTCAAAACACAAGTAGATTCGCCCTCCAGGTCGTCTATCGCAACCATACCGATTCGGTTTCCAGTGAGTTCCGAGGCGTTCCTGGTAGCGAAATCCTTGATTATTCCTCCTGTCTCAAGATGACCCCAGATCATACCGAAGATATCAGGCGTCGCTTGATTGTCATCGTCGATCTTATAGACCCTTGCCGCCGATTCCGTGAACCATAGTGAACCCTTCCTGGGCCTGCCGAAATCCTTGACCTTTCCGAATCCGAACATGTCAAAGGCCACTTCGTCGCAACGGAGAAGGCTGATTTGGTATTTCTGGCCTTCGATAGTCGTGACGACAGAAATGTTGCAATTACCGGGATAACCTTCGGACACTCCTATCTTGTCAACATAAGGCTTTGACGCGAGCACATCCCTTCCCACAGCTCCGGACGAGATATAATACAGATTATCGACGTTCGCGCCCAGCGGCATGTTCACAAGGTGGCTGTACTGGAGTTCCATGACAAGGGCAATCGCTATCAGGGCGACGGTAATCACATTCTGGATGATGATGAACACCTTGGAGAACACGCTCTTTGTCTGCCGCCGCTGTTCACCTTTTATGATGGAGACGGGGTCGTGCCGGAAGGTCATGACCGCAGGGATAAGTCCGGAGATGACTCCCACCAGGCAGACGATCAGCAGGTATGCGGCCAGGTACAGCGGTGAATATGCCACGTCAAGCCCGATCTCTCCCGCCATGTACCGGTTGAAAACTGGCTCGAGAGCTTTAGCCAAGAGCAGCGCAAGAACCATGCATAAGGCCACGAAAACGATTGATTCAGAGACATATCGCCAGAGTATCCTGCCCCGTGACTCGCCAAGGGTCGAGCGGATGGCCATCTCCTTCGATCTCTTGCCCGCCAGCGCGACGCTGAGGTTGATGTAGTTGAAAAGAGCTGACGCCAGCAAAAGGATCCCGACCGCTATCAACACATAAAGGAGGGTCTTGTTGCCTTCCTTCAGGACACTTCCGGACTTGTAGAAGTAAATGTCCCTGAACGGCATGGTCATCGGGCGCTCAGGCTTGTTGACTTGATACATATTGGCGAATTCCTGCCGTACCAGCGTGTCTATCAGCTCCCTTGTCTGTTTATGGTCCGCGCCTTCCCTGAACTTTATAAGAACCAGGTTCACCGGCATAATGAATTCCGAGGTGGACACTTCGTCAGGTCCCTTGAAGGCGCGGTAGATGTCGCTTCCTTCCAGGATGGAACGTTCATTCTCCTTCATGATCCCTCCTACCACACAGGTGTCGTTCCTGACGATAATGGTCTTGCCGACAGGATCCATGTCAGGAGAGATCTTGTTAGCGAAAGACTCACCGAGAATAACCTGACTCCTGTCATTCAAGACATCCTCGGAGCCTGAGATGAATGTCTGCGGGAGGAACTTGAATATCTCCGGATCGATCTCGTACAGGTCAACCGATCCTTGAACCTTCTGCCCGTTGAACGTCACCGAGGTCCCGAAAAGATTGATCCTTCCTCCCGCCTCCACGTCCGGGACGCGGTCCATCACGAGCGACAGTTCCCCAGGCCATGCGGAAAGGTATTCCTGGCCGTAGCTGAGAGCGTAAACCCTTTGATGATCAATAGCTTCCCTCGAGGTCGAGAACTGCTGCCAGGTGTAGCAGGATATAATAACCACGAACGCCAGGCTCACAATGAGCCCGGCTGCCTCGATGGCGGTGTACAGTTTGTTGCGGCTTAAGAACTTTAGGTAACTTCGCATATTTGGCAAGAATGTGTTAACTTTGTATTGTTAAAACCTAAACAGTTAAATTATGGATGACGAATTAATTCTTGTTCAAGACCTTATCCATGAGATCCGTGGGAAGAGGGTGATGCTGGACTTCGATCTGGCAAGGTTGTACCAAATTGAGACTAAAGCCTTAAAGCAGGCGGTAAGAAGGAATATTGCCAGATTCCCTCCGGACTTCATGTTTGAGTTGACTCTTGAAGAAACCAAATCTCTGTTAATTTCTTCAAGATCACAATTTGTGACCTTGGAGAATACGGGGAGGGGGTCAAATGTTAAATACAAACCCTTCGTATTCACGGAGCAAGGCGTTGCCATGCTTTCGGGATTGTCATTCTGAGAGCGAAGCTCGAAGAATCTAATAACAAACCTAAATACAGAAGAACTATGTACAAGACTTATTACACTTACATAATGTCCAGCAATAACAACTCTACGCTTTACATCGGTGTCACCGATGACTTGGAACGAAGAGTTGCTGAGCATAAGTCTGGGAATGGATCTGTCTTTACCGCTAAATATCATTGTCACAAACTTGTATACTTTGAGTCGTTCTCTGACATCGAACAGGCTATTGCCAGAGAGAAACAACTGAAGGGTTGGAAGCGAGAGAGGAAAGATGCATTGATTGATCGTGTTAATGAACAACGGATTGATTTGATGGGTTAAATACTTCGCATTGTTTTAGATTCTTCGCTTCGCTCAGAATGACATTTAAGATTCTTCGGCCTTCGGCCTCAGAATGACAATAATGTGTCAATAATGTGTCAATAATGTCAATAATGTCAATAATGTCAATAATGCCATGATAATAAAATGTCATCCTGAAGCCTGCCCTGAGCTTGTCGAAGGGCGAAGCGAAGGATCTACTCTTTTTTCAGTTCGGTCGCCGGATTGGTCCGGGCTGCCTTGAGGGTCTGCCAGAGGACAGCGAGGAAGGAGATGAGGAGGGCGATAGCGGCCCCGACTACGAACACCCAGCCGTAGCCCTCGATCCTGTACCAGAACTGCCGCAGGTAGCGCTCGGCCAGGAATATGGCAACGGGTATACCGATGAGGATAGCGATCCCGACCAGGATAAGATATTCAGTGACAGCCTTCCGGGTCTCGGAAGCTACGGTGCCGCCGAAGACCTTGCGGACGGCGATGTCCCGGGTCTGCATCCCGGCATAGTAGGCGCTCATGGCGACCAGCCCGAGGAGCGAGATGATGGTGGCGAGCAATGTGAACAACTCGATCAGGCTGATGAAATTACGCTCCTTTGACATTCTTCTCTCAATCAATTCGCCGATGGGCCCGTAACTGTCCGCTTTGGATTCATCTCCAGTCAGCCGGATGCTCTCCTGCCGGCCGATTTCCTTCAACTCGGCCCGTACTTCTGAATCCAAGCGGTTGAGTTTCAGCACTCTTCCGATCTGACCCCCGGTGTCGTCGATGGACAGGATTCCGACTTGGGCTCCAGTTGCTCTGCTTGGATCTTCCACCGCGAAATCTTTGACAATGCCACCTATCTCACGACCTTCGATCAAATAATGGGACTTCAGCATGTCAGGAATCACAGGTTCTTCCTCGTCGATCGAAAATGTCCTGGCGGCTGATTCGCTGAACCAGACCGTACCCATTCGCGGCCGATGGTAATCACGGATGATTTCAAAACCGAAAATGTCGAAAGCGTCCGGATCGCAGTTGATGATGCCGATGTCTATCGAAGTATTGTCTTCCAAAGTACCGGACATCATGATTTGCCGTTGCCCAGGGTATCCGTTTGTCTTACCGATGCGGTCAACATAGGGTTTCGCGGCGAGTTCATCGTCTCCTATCGTACCGGAAGTCATGTAATACAATCCTGACACATCCGCGCCGAGCGGCATGTTGACCATGTGTTTGAACTGGATCTCCATCACCAGGGCAAGTGCTATAAGCCCGACGGTAAGCACATTCTGGATTATGATGAATATCTTCGAGAACACAGTTTTTGTCTGGCGTCGTTGCTCTCCCTTTATGACGGCCACGGGATCAAGTCTGTAGGACATCCATGCGGGGATGAGTCCGGAGATCAGTCCGACCACCACGGCAAGAATGGCAAAAGAGACCAGATATGGGGCTGAATAAGAAAGATCCAGATTGATGTCACCTGCCACTATCCTGTTGAAAACCGGCTCGAGGAGCTTTGCCAGCGCGAGGGCGACCGCGATGCAGGCCGTCACGAAAAGCATGGCCTCCGAGACATATCTCCACGCGACCTTTCGACGTGTTTCTCCCAAGGTGGAACGGATGGCCATTTCCTTTGACCGCTTGCCGGCAAGGGCCACGCTCAGGTTGATGTAGTTGAATAGCGAGGAGAAAAGAAGCAGGATTCCCACAGCGATCAAGGAATAAACCAGATTCTTGTCCCCCTTTCTGACTATGCCGCCCTGGTTTCTTGGAGAGAAATAGAGTTCATTGAGCGGCATGGTCATCCTGTATTCCGGCTTCCGGATCTTGTACCAGTTGGAAAACTCCTGCCTTATCACGGTGTCGATAAGAGTCCTCGCGGCCTCCTGATCCGCTCCTTCGCTCAGACGTATCAGGGCCATAGAGAGAGGTAAGACAAATCCCCCAGTGGTGATCTCGTCCTTGTTGGGGAAAGCCCTGTAGACATCTATCTCCTTGATCTGCGAATTATCGGGGATGCGGACGATGCCACCGATCAGGACTGTGTCTCTCCTGAGGATAATTGTCCGACCGACGATGTCCTCATCAGGGGCGAGCTTTCTGGCGAAAGATTCCCCAAGGATGACCTGATCCCTGTCCCTGAGGATTTCAGGTGATCCCTCTACGAAGTCGAACTTAAATATATCGAAGAATTCGGGATCGATGTGGCATACGTCCACACCTCCTTGGATCAGATTGCCGTTGAACCAGCCTCCGACACCATAATTCCAAAGTCTCGCTCCGGTCTCGATGTCAGGCACACGGTCCATCAACACGCTGATCTCTCCTGGAATGGCTTGCAGATCCTTCCGCCCTAGGTTCACAATGAAAGTCCTCTTGTAGTCCGGGGCTTCCCTTGTGACCGCGAACTGCTGCCAGACGTAGCAGGATATGATGATCACGAACGCCAGGCTCACGATGAGTCCCGCGGCCATGATGGTGGTGTATAACTTGTTGCGGCTTAGGAATTTCAGGTAACTTCTCATATTCTATTCATATTCTTAGATTCTTCTCATATTCTTAGATTCTTCGGTCGCTTCGCTCCCTCAGAATGACAGAAATGTCATAATGACAGCGATGTCATCCTGAAGCCTGCCCTGAGCTTGTCGAAGGGCGAAGCGAAGGATCTATTCCTTTTTCAGTTCCGTCGCCGGGTTTGTCCTGGCGGCCTTGAGGGTCTGCCAGAGGACGGTGCCGAAAGCGATGGCGAGCGAGATAATGACCGCCACCGCTAACACCCAGCCGTAGCCTTCGACCCGGTAGGCGAAGCGTTGCAGATAGATACGAGCGGCCCATATAGCCAACGGTATGCCGATCGCGCAAGCGATTCCTGTCAACACCATATAGCTCCTGACATTCCGTCGGGTCTCACTGCCCACATCAGCCCCGAACACCTTCCGCACGGCGATCTGCTTGGTGTTCTCGTCAGCGAAGTAGGTGCTCATGGCAAGCAGCCCCAGCAGGGAGATCAGAACCGCCAGCAGTGTGAATAGCTCTACCAGATGCAACGTCCGAAGCACAGGAGCCAGTTGCTTGCGGTTTATGTCTTTGATGAAGCCATACCTCCAGGCCGGCTCTTCCACCCCGGAGGTCTCCAGACGGAACTCCTTGTACGCTTGCCGGATGGCCTCGTCGTAGGATTTGTCTTCTCCGGTCGTGCCGATCAGCAGGCAGTTTGAATAGTAAAGTTCCTCGACGCGGGTGACGATCACAACGCCGTTGGGATTGATCTTGCCCTCTGATGCCGGACGGGCGGGGAAGTCCGTCACAACGCCACCTATGAACTCAGGCTGGGCCCCGTTCATGCTGATTCTCCTGGGGAATACGGTCGAGGTGTCGGAAACCCCGGTCCCGTTGAAGGCGCTCCGGCTCATCCACAACGAGTGGACCAACGGATGGCCGAAGTCCTCCTCGATCTCCAGCCCCAGCAGCTTGAAATAGGTGGAGTCGCAGATGATGACGGGCATGTCAACACGATGCTCCTCGTCCACCTTCATGCTCATGTTCATATTAAGCATCCCCGGGATACCTCGCCCCACGCCCGCTTTCGTGACAAAGGGGAGTTGTTCCACCTTGTCTTTCAAAAGTCTCATCTGGTCGTAGTCCCGCGCGGAATACTCAATGTAATAGAGGTTGTCTGTGGCGGAGTGGGTGGGACGATTCATCATGTGGCGCACTTGCACCTCCATCACCAAAGCCAAAGCGATCAGGAATACCGACAGTACATTCTGGACGACGATGAACACCTTGCTCAGTACCATCTTGTCACGGCGGCGGAGAGTGCCCTTGATCACGTCAATGGGTTGATAGCGGGAGGCCGCGAACGCGGGGAGCAGCCCGTTTATGACACCCAGGGCCAATATGCCGGCGACGTAAGCGATGATGTACCCTGGTGTCATCATCACGGAGAGCCTCACGCTGGTGTCGCCTATGCCAAGCATCATCTCGTCAGGGTCGCTGGTGGAGACCAGACTGTTCACCATGGGCGCCAGCAGGTCCGCCAGAAGAATGGCCGCCGCGAAACAGACGGCCGTGAAGGCCACGGATTCGCCGATATACTTCCACAGGATGTTGGCCTTATCCGCTCCGAGAAGGCGTCGGGATGCCATTTCCTTGGCCCGCTTCCCGGTAAGCGCCAGGCTCAGGTTCACATAGTTGAATATGGCGGAAAGCAGGAGGAGCAGCACGACGGCGGAGAGGAGCCGGAGCATCCTCGCGTTGCCCTGACGGGTGAGCCCGTTGCTGCTTCCTGTCATGAAAAAGGCCTCATCCATGCGGTAGGCGCGCCAGGAATCCACCTTCTCCGCGTCCCAGGAGGAATCATAATTCTTGTGAAGGAGCGCCTTGACTTTTGTCTGTAAATCCTCGGGGGAGGCGTCTTCCCGCACGCGGAACCAGGTCGTGTAATTGCCGATGCTGTTGAAAGCTTTCTCCTGTTCGGCGGCCCAACAGCCGGAGATGTGCGTGATGACATCGGAGGGCATGAACAAGGTGCCGTCAAGATCGGCGAATATTCCTTTGATCACGCGCTCCGAATCATTCACCTTGATGACTTGACCGACCTGGCCTGAAATCTTCCTGGCCAGGGATTCGCTGATGAGGACGTCATCCTTGCCCACGAAGTCCTCCTGGCTTCCCTCCACAAGGCGATATTCAGGGAACACCTTGAAGAAGTCGGCATCGGTCTCCAGGCCGGAGCATTGGAATCTCTCATCCTTGCTCCCGATCACAGGCTGCCACAACATGGCGGCGCGCGTGGCCACCTCGACCTCCGGGATATTCATCTCCAGTTCCTCCTTGTCCCAATAGGTCAAGCCCAGGAACTCGTCGCTCCCCAGCGTGAACGTCCTCTTCCAATACGGTCCCTCATGAGCCACATGGTACTGCTGCACCACATAGCTCCCTATGAGGATCACAAACGCCAGGCTGACCGCCAGCCCCACCGCCTCGATGACGGTGTAGAGCTTGTTACGACTTAAGAACTTCAGGTAACTTCGCATATTATATTCATATTCTTAGATTCTTCGGTCGCTTCGCTCCTTCAGAATGACAGAAATGTCATAATGACAGAAGTGTCATCCTGAAGCCTGCCCTGAGCTTGTCGAAGGGCGAAGCGAAGGATCTACTCTTTTTTCAGTTCGGTCGCCGGATTGGTCCTCGCCGCCTTCAAAGTCTGCCAGAGAATGGAGAGGAAAGCCACGATGGTCGCGATGGCCACTGTCGCGATAAACACCCACCCGTAGCCGGATATCCTGTAGGAATATTGTTCCAGAAGCCTTGAGGAAAGGAGGATCGACAGGGGAACCGCTATGACGGCGGCCACCCCTAAGAGGATTAGATAATCCAGCGCGGTTTTCCGTATCTCGTTCTCCAACGTGCTTCCAAAAACCTTCCTTATCGCGATGTCCTTGGAACTCTCGTCCGCGTAATAGTAACTCATCGCGATCAGGCCGAGAATGGATAACAAGAGGCTTAGCAGCATGAATGCCCGGACGAGGGATAACTGTCGTTTGACTTCTGTGATGTGTTCTGAGAGGATATCCTTGATGAAGCCGAACATCACTGGTGTGTCCTCGATCCCGTTCGCTTCCACACTTAGCTCGGAATAGAGACTCCTCAAGGCCTTTCCGGCCTGTTTCCGGTCCCCGACAGTCTCGATCAGCAGGCCATACTGACGCTCTGAGGGCCCGATGACGATGTAGCTTCCCATACTGGAGTCGTAGGAAAGAATGTCGTTCGGCGCGAAATCCTCGACAATCCCTCCGATTGTGTTACCTATGATGTAATGATTCCGGAGATTCTCGGTGTTTCTGTCGACACCGAAACGTGTCATCTCCTGCCTTGAGATCCAGACGGTCCCGTTCTCGGGTTCCTCATATTTCTCCTGAATATGGAATCCGAGAATCTCAAAAGCGGCGCGGTCGCAGTTAAGAGCGGCGAATTTTATTATTCCTTTGTCCTTGTCTTCTGTGATCATCTCCTCGACCATACCGGGGAAATAGGTGCTGTGGCCAATCCTGTTGACATAAGGCAAAGAGAGGGCTTTCTCGGCGAAAAGATTCTGTAGATCCATATCCCCGATCTGGACATAGAAGTCCCCGTCGACATCGGCTCCCAACGGCCTGTTCGCCATATGGGACACTTGCAGGCCCAGCACGACAGCGAGAGACAGGAGGATGATCGAGAACACCTGCTGCAAGACAATGAACACCTTACTGAACAGATGTTTTCTCTTTGCCCGGTATTCCCCCTTCACGACAGAGATGGCAGGCATCCGGGTACCGATCCAAGCCGGAAGACATCCCTGGATCAATGACGTCAGCGCGATGAACGAGACATAGACGCCTATCCATCCGGGAGTGAACAAGACTTTGATCGGAACCCCGCCTCCGCTTGTCACGCGGTTGAACCATGGAGTGAGCGCCTCGGCGAGAACGGCCGCCAGCAGGAAACAAGCCGTGGTGAAGGCTAAAGACTCAAAAAGACGTCCAGCGATAAGGGACTCGTTTCCGGCGCCGAGTATTTTTCTTGTGGCCATTTCCTTCGAGCGTTTCCCGGATAGGGCGACATTGAGGTTGATGTAGTTGAATATCGCGGACAGCAGGAGGATTATCGTGACAAGGAGGATGATTCCGGTGTAAGTCCGGCTCCCTCTCTTGAGTGATTGATTGTTGGCTGGAGAGAACCAGATCTCGTCATAACGAACCAAACCGCTGTCTTCCAGGAAGTTTCTTCCCCCGAAGGCGTCAAAAGCCTTTGCCACCAACGTGTCCGCTTTCACCTCAAGCATATTCCGGTCCGTCCCTTCCCTGACTTTCACAAAAGGCACGACATCCAACCTGAACGGAGAGTTTTTACGGCTGGTGAGATTCTCGATGTTGTAGATGACATCCACGTCCCCGAATATGGGGTTAGGCGTCTCCCCGATGATAGCCGCGATCGTGTACTGGCCGTCGATCAGACTGCCGAGAGCGTGGGCTTCTCCTCCCAGCCGGTTGGCGAAAGACCGGCTGATGATCACGTTCGATATGTCTGACATCACATCAGGGCCTCCACTCTCGAAGTCGGCGGGAAAGATGTCGAAAAAGTCTCCGCCCACCATGAAACTCTTGACATGATGCTTATGTCCGTTGATGTCAATAGTCTCCTCATCTTGCGAGATCGCTTTCCAGAACATCGCCGCCTTATCCACTTCCGGAACGCTTTCCTTCGCCTGGTAGGAGAACCCCCACGATTGGCCGATGCCGGAGTCTCCTCTGATCGTCCTGTAGAAGGTGTAGACATCTTTATAGTCAGGAACATTCCTTGTCATCTGTCGTTGTTTCCAGACATAGTGGCCGGAAAGCAACACGAAAGCAAGGCTCACGATCAGCCCCACCGCCTCGATGGCAGTGTAGAGCTTATTTCTGGACAGGAATTTCAGGTAACTTCTCATATCGATTTTTTACGTATATTCAGGGTATCTAAACTTTAAAACTATGGGTGACGAATTGATTATTATCCAAAACCTTATTCACGAGATCCGCGGAAAGAAGGTCATGCTGGACTTCGATCTGGCTAAGTTGTACAGAGTTGAAACTAGCGAACATAGCTATCATGCGTGCTTTCGTGCAAGTTAGGGAATACCTTCTGGCGGCATCAGAGGTGTCTTTTGAACTTAAGGAGTTGAGGGCGAAAGTTGACCTGTTAAGACAACAGAGGGAAGATGACCTTGAGGCGATGAACGACCTGTCTGAGAATGTCCGGCAAGATATTGACAACCTGTATCTCGCCATAGGCGAGCTATCTTCCCGGATAGAGGAGAAGAAAGCGGGACAAAAGCCTCGGATAGGGTTCAAATAGGCCATATCACTCATTCTTTAATGATTCCACGGGGTTGGAACGGGCGATCTTCAGGCAGTACAACACGACCACAGCCAGCACAATGGCCAGCACCAGGACCGCCCCTCCAATGAAGTACAGAGGATTAAGAGACACCTTCTCGGCAAACTGTTCAAGCCACCTGCGGGCAACGAGGAAGGCGCCGACGCAAGCGATCACAGCCATCACCGCTGACAGTTTCATGACGTCCGTCGCGAAGGCTTTCAGGATGTCGCCCGCGGTGGCGCCATTGATCTTCCGGACGGCCATTTCCTTGCTCCTGCGCAGGCTCTCGTCCCGGATGAAGCCGATTAGGCCCAGCAGGGCGATCAGCAGGCTGAACACGGCTCCGATGGCCATCGTGTTCCGCATCTTCTTGCTGTCGGCGTAAGCCGCCCGCATCTGCTCCTCGTAGGACAGGATGTTGATTTCACGGCCTTCAAGCGCCTGCTCCAGCGCCTGTCGGACCTTTTGTAAGGAAGAAGATCCTTCGTCGGTCTTCGACCTCCTCAGGATGACAAATGGACTGTCATTATGCCCCCTTTTGTCATTCTGAGCCAAAGGCGAAGAATCTATTTTGAAGAAGGTATGCGGCATCCATGAACTCATCGAACCGATCTCCCCATAGAACAGGGCGCTGGGACGCGTGTCCACGCCGGTAAGGTTGCCGATGAGGTAGCTCTTATATACACCGGAGATGGTGAAATAACTCCTGTCCGAATCGCGCGAACGGTCGTGTCCGGTGATAAACACCTGTTTTCCCACGGCCCCGTCGCTCCAGTCCGTGAACTCCGCCATCTTGGTCACAAACTTCTCATCCACAACTATTTCAGAGGTATCTCTGGGCGCGCGGCCCTCCAGGAACTGAATACCCATCAGATCATAGAATTCCGGCGAGCATTCATATTGGTCGGCGATATTAAAGAGTTCACGGTCATCGTCAGGCAGATAGACATTGTCGCCATTAGAGCCTTCGAAGGGCAGATTATAGGCGGCGGCGACACCGGTAACCTCCGGGATGCTTTTGAGCGTCTGGAAAGCTCGTGTCAACGCCTGCCGGTCCCTGTCGAACATGTCGAAGTAGTACAGGTTCTTGTAGTCATAACCCGTGTCGGCATTTGCCACTTTCTGGTACTGTCTGCCGATGATGAGCATCATCACAACCAGGAACACGTTGATTAGCACCTGGACGCCTAGCAACCCCAGCTTCCAGTGACGGGAGTTCTCCGTGTAGTTCTTCAAAGCGGCATACACCGGGACTCGCTGGTACAGTTCGGCCGGAACGACTATCGAGACGAGCAGCACCAGCAGAATCACGGCCACGATGGCCATGATGCTCCTCGGTACCAGCAGTGTCTGGAATGGCACGCCCAACAAGTTCTCCACAATGCTCCGGCCGGAGAAAATGATTAGAGCGGCCAGCGCCAATGATAGGAGCAGATGAACAGATGCTTCCTTCGTCAGCATGACATAAATGTCTTTGGCGCCTGCGCCGTAGCACTTCCGCACGCCTACTTCCTTGGAGCGCTTCACCATGGAAGAAATTACAATCAAGATGTAGTTCAGCAGTGAGATCAGAATCAGCAGCGCCGCCACAATCGAGAGCAGAATCACCTGGGATTTTACCTCAGGATCGGACGTGTGCAGGGTGCTGAACGGCTTCAGGAAGTACTTCAGGCTGGTTCCCTGCGCCTCAATCCGCTCCAGCGGCTGGTGGGCTTCCTGCATTTTACGGATGGCCTCCGAAAGCGTGCTAGGATCCACGCCTTCGAACAGTTTCACATAGCCTTTGTACCGGTCGTTGCCCAGCCAGTTGTCCGTGCTCTGCTTGCCGTAGGTCTCCATTGACAGCAGGATATCGTAGTCCAGGCTGCCGTTCTTAGGGAAGTCCTCGAACACGCCCTCGATGGTCATTTTCAAACCATCCATGTCCGCGTTGGCGATCTGTTTGCCGATGACGGAGGAGAGATCCTTCGCTCCGCTCAGG
Organism: Bacteroidales bacterium; assembly: GCA_017429885.1. Lineage (GTDB taxonomy): Bacteria > Bacteroidota > Bacteroidia > Bacteroidales > UBA932 > Cryptobacteroides. The sequence continues at coordinate 12,644 of JAFROA010000303.1, forward strand.
ATGACATCTTTGCTAAGGATGCCATCTTTGCTAAGGATGCCATCTTTGCTAAGGATGACATCTTTGTCATTCTGAGCCGAAGGCGAAGAATCTACCAGCTTCTCCGCAAAGCTCCGGCTAACCATCACCGACCCCCATTTTCCCAGCACCTTCACCGGATCGCCGGCCAGGACCGGACGGTCAAAGACCTTGAAGAAGCAGGTGTCGGCGCAGACCAGCTTGCCGCTGAGCTTGTTGCCCTCCTCGTCCAGGTAGGTGTCGCCGTTGAACACGAAGGTGGTACGGGTGCCAGCCTCAACGCCTGGCACTTCATCCATAAAGCCCACCGCGACGGCGCCACTCACCTGGCCATAATCCTTCTCCTCTCCTTGGTGCGAGTACCAGGTGTTAATTGTGTACACCCGGTCGATGTCCTTGTAGAAACTGTCGTAACTCAACTCAAAGAACACCTTGGCGATGAGCACTATTCCCACTGCCAGCCCGACACCGAGAGAAAGAACCTTGATTAGAATATCTCCTTTTTTATTCATATATTCGCGTGACCGAAAGGGTTGCCCCTCGCTTGATTTTATTTCCTACAAACCAAAGACGAAATGATCGCGAGGGGCTTCCCCATAGATTCTTCGGTCGCTTCGCTCCCTCAGAATGACAATAATGCGAATGTCATCCTGAAGCCTGCCCTGAGCTTGTCGAAGGGCGAAGCGAAGGATCTACAGTTCATTCTTGACATCGGAAACTATCTGACCGTCAAACAGGTCGATGGTACGCTGGGCACGGGCCGCGTCCTTCTGGGAGTGGGTCACCATCACGATAGTTGTTCCCTCGGCGTTCAGTTCCTTCAGCAGATCCATAACCTCCTTGCCGTTCTTCGAGTCGAGGTTTCCGGTGGGCTCGTCGGCCAGGATCAGTTTCGGCCCCGCGACGACGGCGCGGGCGATAGCGACACGCTGCTGCTGTCCTCCCGAGAGCTGCTGGGGGAAGTGGTTCGCCCTATGGCTGATGGCCATGCGCTTCATGATCTCCGTGACCTTGGCCTTGCGCTCGGAAGCGGAGATATTCAAGTATCTCAGTGGCAGCTCGATATTCTCGTAGACGTTGAGCTCGTCAATCAGGTTGAAGCTCTGGAACACGAAACCGATGTTGCCCTTGCGGAACTTGGTGCGCTCCTTTTCCTTGAGGTTGGCAACCTCGGTGCCGAGGAGTTGGTAGGAACCCGATGTGGGGTTGTCGAGAAGGCCGAGGATGTTCAGCAGCGTGGACTTGCCGCGGCCAGAGGGACCCATGATGGCGACGAACTCGCCGTCCTTGATCTCGAATGATACGCCATTAAGAGCCGTGGTCTCGATCTCTTCCGTGCGGAAGATTTTCACAAGATTGTTAACTGTAATCATAATTGTTTGATATTTAATTAGTTGTTATTCTTGGTATTTGTCATTTTGGGTATTTGTCATTCTGAGCGTCAGCGAAGAATCTATTCATTCTTCAACGATTCCACCGGATTGGCATTGGCCGCCCGCCAGCTCTGGAGCGTGATGACGGCCAGGGTGATGGCAGCCACGGCAAGCAGGGCCACGATGAATATCCACACCGGCACGGTCGCCTGGTAGGCGAAACCCTTACGCCATGCGGTCATCAACCAGTAGGCTGCAGGAGCGGCGATGGAAAAGCTCAAGCCTGCCATGATCAGATATTTCTTGTTAATCATATTCAGGATGCTACCCACAGTCGCGCCGTTCACCCGGCGTACGGCGATCTCCTTCCTCAGGAACTGTGTCTCAAAGAACACCAGGCCGATGACACCGATGATGGCGATGAGCAGGGCGACTAACGAAGCGATGGTGATGAGTTTTCCGAGCGACCGCTCGCTCTGGTACATATTCTCGATCCATTCGTCCAGATGCCGAACTGACACCTGGTCAGGTTCCCTCGTGGAGTCGAAAGCACAGACCGTTTCCTTGATATAGTCAGAAACCGCCTTGAAATCGGTCCCGGGTACGGTCTTCACGTACATGGTACTGAAGTCGCGCCACCGCGTCTTTCCCCAATTGTAGAGCACCAGCGGTTCCATCGCATGCTGGAGGCTCTTGAAATTGAAGTCCTTCACGATGCCCACTATCTCCGTGTCGCCCACATGTCCTCCCGCGTGGCTGCCGACATGATAATTCGGAAACATCTGGATGAAAGTCTCGTTCGCTATCATGCAGCCCGTCTCGCTCTGGTTGTCCGATTCCTGGAAATCCCGTCCCTCGACAATCCGCAGGTCGAAGAACCTCACAAAGTCATCAGCCACCGGGAGCACCTCCATGAATATCTGCTCCCCATCATCTCCGGTGCGCCCCCAGCCCATCTTCTGGTCGGAGACAAGCGGGCTGTCACTGAAGGTCACCGCCTGGATGGACGGGTTCCGCAGCAGTTTGTCCTTGACGGCATCATGCGCCCCGCCTGCATAATAGCCGCACCACACCTGCAGGATGTTCTCCTGCGGAAAGCCCATGTCCTTTCGCGTCATGAACTTGGTCTGCACATTCACGTACAGGGCCATCAGGATGAAGAGGAACGAGAGCACGAACTGAAGGCCTACCAGGACATCGCGCAGCCCCTTGCCTTTCACGCTCATGGCGTAGGAGCCCTTCAGTACCATCGCTGCCGGCTGGGCTGTGGAATATATGGCCGGAGCGATACCGGCGATCACTGCTGAGACCAGCGCGACGACCGACATAAGGGCCAGAATGCCGGTATTGTCTTTCAGCGCGACGCTGTCCGACACATAGGAGGCCCATGAAGTTCCGGCGATGACATGCATGATGAGAGCGGCAATGGCGAAAGCCACCAAAGCGATCAATCCGGCATGCAGCAGTTGGCGTCCGATTAGAGAACCCCGCCCTTCTCCCAGGACCTTCCGGGTGTTGATGTTCTTGATGCGGAAAGGAATCTCCGCGAAAGCGAAGTTGATGAAATTGATGATGGCTATGAATATGAGCAGGATGGCTATGGCCGCCAGCGTGATGGTGATCGCCTTGTTGGCGCTGGGGACATTGGCCCTCACATCCCTTTCAAAGTGAGCGTCGTGGATCTGGGAAATCCTGAATCCGGACCGATATTGCGCCCGGGTCTCTTCCTCGGATGAAATGTATTCACCTAAAGCGGCATAAATCGCGTCCTCCGTCTCCCTCGCCATGGAAGGATCCTTAAGCTTCAAATAGGAGGTATAGGACCATTCATTGAAATTCTCCAGATCATCTTTTCCCAGTGTGGAGAGCATCCCCATGTGCACGCTGTTATTCCGGGGAGTATTCCGGAACACGCCGATGACGCGGCGGGGCGCGCCATCCGTGTTTTCCAGGATCTTCCCGACGGCGCTCTCCTCTCCGAATATCATCCGCGCGAAGGCTTCGTTGATGACGGCCGTCCGGGCCGCTTCAAACTCCCGGGCTGATCCTTCCACCCATTCGACTGGGAAAACGGAGAAGAAAGAGGAATCCACGTGGGCTACGGGGACAGTGACGGGGCTTTCCCGCTCTCCCTCCCGGTACAGGATGTCATCTCCTAAAGATTGCCAGGTGCACACGGCCTCTATATTCGGGCTGGCGCCGCGGGACCGTTCAATCATCGGCCTGCTGATGTAGGTGCTGAAAAGCCCTTTGTCCATCCAGTTGTTCTCCATCCGGAACACCTGCTCGTGTCCTTCGAAGTTCCTGTCGTAGGTGGTGTCCCAGCGGACCTGCACCATCAGGATCATCGCAGCCGCGAAAGCGATCCCCATCCCGATGATGTTGATTCCCGTCGAAACCCCTGTCTTTCTGAATGTCTTCATTCTTCTTTACTTCACCAGATTCTTCACTTCGCTCCGCTTCGTTCAGAATGACAAAGGACTGTCATCCTGAGCGTCAGCGAAGGATCTAAAACACCAGAACATCACTGTCACCATAAGTGTCATACCCGGAGGTGATCACCTTCTCGCCAGGCTCAAGGCCCTCCAGAACCTCGTAATACTGAGGATTTTGGCGTCCGATGCGGATCTCCCGCTTGACTGCCTTGTTCCCGTCTTTATTGACGACATAGATCCACTTGCCGCCGGTCTTCTGGTAGAAGGTCCCGCGGGGGATGATGACGGCCTCCTCGGGCTGGCCGAGCTGGAGGTTCAGGTAATATGTCTGGCCGGCGCGGATGTTGTCCGGCTGCTCACCGTCAAACTTGAAGTCGGCCTTGAACTTGCCTTCTCGCACCTCGGGATAAACCTTGCGGATCAATGTTGAATATGTCTCACCCTGGCGCTCGAAAGTGGCCTCAAGCCCGGACACGACCCGGTCGATGTAATGCTCATCTATCTGTGCCTCAACCTTATAGACGCCGACAGAGTTGATCTGGCCGATCTTCGCCCCGCTGGCCACAGTCTGGCCCAGCGTGACATCCAGGAGGCCGAGCTCCCCGTCGATGGGAGCCTTCACGATCAGGTTGTCCTTCCTGCGGCGTATCATCGTCATGTTGACCAGCATGTTCTCAAGGCTCTCCTCCATCCTGTCGATCTGGGTCCCGCGGTACAGGCTGTCCTGCCGCGAGCGCTCCCTGATCAGCGCGTATTTCTTTATGGCCAGATCGTAATCCTCCTTGGCTTTGAGATAGTCCTCCTTGGCGATCAGTTTGTCGTCGTAAAGGGCCTTCTGCTGCTCGTACGCCCGCTTGAGGCGCTCAACCTGGGTCCCGTATTCCGACTCGTTCTGACGGACGTCCAGCTTTTGCTGCTCCATCTGGATCTGGGTGTTGCGCAGGATGTTCTCCTTCTCGGCGAGCTCGGCCTCAGAGTTGAGGATCTGCAGGTCGAGGTTGTCGTTCGAAAGAATCAGGATAGGATCCCCGGCCTTGACGGTCGAGCCTTCCTCGATCAGGATGGATTGCACCATTCCGCCCTCCTGGGGGGAGAGTTGGATGGTCGTCATTGGCAACACCCTTCCGCTTATCCTGATGTAGTCGTTGAACTCGCCTCTGGTGGCGGTGCTGACAGTCAAAGTGTCCTTGTCGACACGCAGGGTCTTGGCGTTCGGCCTGGCTATCAGGTAGATGATGAATATCACCAAAAGGGCGCCGAGCCACCACGGCACGGCTTTCTTTGTGAAAGCCACTCTCCAGCCTGTTTTCTTTTCGATAATCTTGTCCATAATCTGATTCTTCAGTCGAGGTCTTTCGCTTCGCTCAAGATGACATTCTCTTCGCTCAAGATGACATTCTCTTCGC
>JAFROA010000304.1 GCA_017429885.1 Bacteroidales bacterium
GGGTGTCTTCTATGTGTTCAAGAGCGATGGTTATACCGAGGACGGTAACCTCAAGTACATTGATGTTGACGGGAACAAGACTCTTAATAATGATGACCGCTTCATCCTCGGTAATCCACATCCTAAATTCACGGGCGGTTTCAACACCGAAGTCAGTTGGAAGGGACTTTCCTTCTCGATGTTCTGGTCCGGCAGCTACGGCAACGATGTCTATAACATCGCCAGGGCGCAGTACATGGACTATGGAATGGGACTTAACATGTTGAAGGAGGTTTATTACAGCCACTGGGATCAGAACAACTCGGCCGAGCAGAACGCGGCAGCCAAGTATCCGAAGATCTCGGCCAACCGCAACATCCAGCAGTCCGACCTCTTCATCGAGGATGGCTCTTACTTGAGGCTCAAGAACATCCAACTTGGTTACGCCATTCCTTTCAAGTGGGATTGGATAAAGAGAGCATTCGTTTATGTGAGTGGCCAGAATCTCTTGACCCTGACCAAATACTCCGGCTGGGATCCAGAGGTCAACTCTTATGGAAGCGATACGAATATCGCTATTGACTGGCATGGCTATCCCATGACCAAGACCGTTTCCTTTGGTGTCAACCTTACATTCTAATAATCGCTGAATATCATGAAAAAGTATATCTACATATTCTTGACGGCAGCGCTTCTCACGCCGATGGTTTCTTCCTGTAATGATTGGCTGGAAGAGCACCCTAAAGCCATAGCCGTGGATACGTTCTACAACACCGTGGACGAGGCCAACGCCGCGATTGCCGCGGTTAGCAATAGACTTAGGGCTGTTATAACTGCTTCTACGCTTCCCGCATTCATGGAGTGCTTTGCGGATTATGACTACGGTCGTGGAACATGGGCCCCTAACAGCACCTATGATATTTTGAACGTCACCAACAAGGGTCGTACAGATGGTATCTGGACCAACCTCTATAGGGTTATCCGTGACGCTAACATCTGTATCTCCCGCTTCCCTGAGGCCTCATCCCTCACAGATGTTCAAAAGGCTGCTTATATTGCAGAGGCTCGTTTCTACAGGGCATTCGCCTATTTTGACTTGGTCCGTTTCTGGAACAATGTTCCTCTTCGCACCGACGCCAACATGGACGAATGGGAGATGCCTCTCACTCCAGCGGCACAGATTTGGGATTTCCTCATTGAAGACCTGACATATGCGGTCCAGAACGCTCCTGACAAACCTGTCCTTCAGGGAAGACCTTGCAAGGATGCGGCAAGAGCCCTGCTGGCCGATGTGTACATGACAAGGAAGAATTTCTCTTCGGCGAAACCCCTCTTGGAAGCCATCATCAACGGAGGCAGCTACTCTTTGGTTCCCGTGGAGACAGTCCGTGATTTTGACAACATCTTCGGCTACAATGTGACCAGCAGCTCAGAGGAAATATTCTATGGGAAGACATCCCGTACAGGAAATGCCGGTTGGGAGCTTTGCATGTACTATGCTCATCCTAATGGCAAGGTGAATGGACAGAAGATGTACAAACCCGGTGGATGGTATGCGTTAGTGTTGTGCTCCGAGAACAAATGGATCAAGGAGTGGGATGCCAATGACCTCCGCAAGGACTTCAACTATCTGCCATTCACAAGAATGGATACGTTCGACAACCTTCCGATGGATGGACTTACCGGAAAATTCTGGGATCCCGAAGCGGCTAGCGCAGGTGGAGGAACATGCGACAACCCTGTCTACCGTTATGCCGATGTCCTGATGATGTATGCCGAGGTTCTCAACGAGGTGAACAATGGCCCTACCGCTGAAGCAATCGAGTACTTGAACAAGATCCACAGACGCGGTTACGGCTATCCCGCCGACACACCATCGCCTGTCGACTTCAAGCTTGAGGACTATAGCACCAAGCAGGCATTCATGGATATTCTCACCAAGGAGCAGTGCTATGAGTTCTGGGGTGAGGCTAAACGTTGGCCGTTCCTCGTGAGGACCGGTCAGGCCGAGAAATATGTGAAGGAATACAAGGGCAGGGATATCAACCCCAACCTGTATCACTTCCCTATTCCTGACACTGAGTTCACTTACAATACAGCTCTGGATCCTAGCAAAGACCAGAATCCTGGTTATTAAAAAATGGTGTATTAATTAATGGTTTGAGGAGAGGGGGCTGGCGGTGTCAGCCCCCTTATTGATAATAAAGAATCAAAAATGAGAAAGCAGATACTTTTCGCCATAGCAATGGTTTGCCTTGGTGGTGTCGCCTTCGGTCAGACATCATTCCCGAGGAGTCAGAAAGAGGATAAAGACAAGACGATGAGCGAGGCCTATTGGAAATTATGGAATCCGAAGGTCCAAGCCAAGATAGACGCCGACATTGAGGCTAACCGAAAGGCCGACGCCGTGATTACCCTAGGCAATGTACCGGCAGGAACAGAGGTGAAGATTGAACAGGTATCCCATGATTTCATATTCGGGGCACATATCTTCAATTTCAACCAGCTCGGCACCCATGAGCGCAACGAAAGGTATAAGGAGCTCTATGGGACACTGTTCAATTCCGCCTCTATCGCCTTCTATTGGAAGACATTCGAGATGGAACCAGGCCGGATGCGCTTCGCGACCGAGTATTGGGACACGGAGGAGTTCTGGAACAACTGCCCGGATCCTAAGATGCAGCCCCACTGGCGCCGTCCATCCACAGACCAGGTGGTGGATTTCTGCGAGAGCAAGGGAATCCGTCTCCATGGACACACAATCATCTGGGGTAACCGTACATGGCAACATCCTCACTGGTTGATTGAGAATATGGCCACACCTGAGGAGAAAGCCAAACTTGACACATATGTCTCTGAGATCATCAATCCTAAAAACAATAGGGCCATCGAGCAGTACACTGATGCTTATAAGGCTTTGACCGACGCCCAATTGTCTGATGCTCTTCCAGAGTTCACAAAGACTCTTAACACCGTGTTTGAAAAGAGGATCATAGATCTCGCGAAACGCTACCGCAACCGTATCGACAGTTGGGATGTGGTCAACGAAAGCGCCACCGACTTCAAGAAGATGAGTCCCGGTGGAAGGCTGATCAAGAGCTCTTATGGAATTATGCCGGCAGACTACACCTATAAGGCTTTCCAGACCGCCCAGAGCGTGTTTCCTGACCATGTCAAGCTGAACATCAATGATTATAACATGGGCCAGGACTACCTGGATCAGGTCAAAGACTTGACCGAGAGGGGCTGCAAGATTGACATCATGGGAGCCCAGATGCACCTTTTCGATCCTCAGCAGTGTCTTGATATTGCTGCCGGAAAGGAGATACAAACTCCAGATAAAGTCTGGGAATGGTCCAACCGCCTAGGTCAGGCCGGCAAGCCTATCCATCTCAGCGAGATCACCATCACCGCACCCGGCAATGACACCCATGGACGCCAGATCCAAGCCATTATAGCCACTAACCTTTACAGGCTCTGGTTCAGCATCAAACCCATGATGGGTATAACCTGGTGGAATGTGGTGGATGACTGCGGCGCCCCCGGCGAGCCTTCTGTCTCAGGTCTTTTCGATCGTGACATGAAGCCCAAGGCTTCCTACTACGCCCTTGACAATCTGATCAACCACGAGTGGAAGACGAATCTCACGGTCAAGGCCGGCAAGAAGGGTGTCATCAATTTCCGCGGCTTCAAGGGCAACTATAAAGTCTCCTGGACCGATGCCGATGGCAACGTCATGACCAAAGAGTTCTACCTCAAGAACGATGGAGACGGGGTGACTTTATAATACCGCAAGAATATGAGAAGACTGTCATTCACGCTTGCGCTTGCCACGTTCGTTTTTTCGGGGCTATGCCTCGCACAGGAATATCCCAAGGTTGGCATCGTCCCCTCAGACGATGGGCTGTTTCCCTTTGTGATATCCTATGATATGGCAAAGGGAGTGACAGACTTCTCGTCGCTGCTTGACGCTCCCGCCGGGAAGCACGGTTTCACAAGGATAGAAGGCCAGCATTTCGTCAATGACGCTGGGCGAATCCGCTTCAACGGTGTAAACATCGTTGGAGGGGCATGTTTCCCTTCCCATGAGCAGGCTGAGCGCTTGGCCGCAAGGCTCGCCCATTTCGGGATCAACTGCGTCCGGTTGCATTTCTTCGACCTGTTTAATTACAACTACAGGGCATATAACGAGAAGGGTCTGTTGGAGGATGACGGCACCTGGTGCACCATCAATCCTGAGCAGATGGATCTTTTCGATTATATGGTCTACCAGTTCAAGAAACACGGCATTTACTATAATGTCAACCTTATGGTCGGACGTCCTTTCAAGGGCAAGAACGCTTATGATGAGGCCATCCAGCAGAAGGAACTTGATTATGCCCGAAACCTCTTCACCCATGTGAATCCTTACACGGGACTCACCCTTCCCGAGGATCCGGCCATGGCCATGGTCGAGCTCAACAACGAGGACGCCATATTCTCGTCTTACCGTGGAAGGAAGGAGTGGTCTCCTGAGAATGGAGAGCCGGCCTGGAAGACCCTTGCCGAGCTTCAGAAGGGCACAAAAGAGGAGAGGATGGAGATGTTCCATAACCTCGAAGAAGCGGACAGGAATCATTGGAATCGCCAGAAGGATCTATTAGTCAACGAGTTGGGAGTCAAGGTTCCGATCGCTTCCACTCAGATGAACTACACCTCCCCATGGGCCCTGATGGACATGGACTATTTCGACATGCACGCTTATTGGTGCCATCCGACAAACCAGAGGGATGTAGATCGCTGGACAATCAATAATATTCCCATGATCAACGACCCCAACGGGGGAACACTGGTTAACTTGGCCGGTTACCGTCCTTCTGACAGGCCTTACACGATCTCGGAATACAACCACCCCTTCCCAAATGTTTACGGAGCTGAGGGACAGCTGATGCTTCGCGCCTTCGGAGCCTTCCAGGGGTGGGACGGGGTTATTGTCCACGCATGGAATAATATTCATGATGAGGAGCCCGATTTCCTGCCATATCATTTCACAACCACCTCAAGGACAGACGTTTTGGCGCATTTCATCTGCTGCGGGACCATGTTTCTTAGGGCGGATGTGGAAGAGGCCGCTAGTCAGACAGTTCAGAACCTCCCTTATGACTTCTACCAGAAGCAGTGGACCAAAAAACTCACACACGTGGTGTCAGGAATGCTTGCCGAAGCGACTGACAGCACCTTCCTGGCTTGGGAAAGATTCACCCGCAGGGTAGCCACCGATTACCAGGCAAAGGAAGCCAGCACATTCGAGAAGGAAACCCACCCGGCCGTAATGATGACCGATGGCGGACAAATTGAGTGGAACAACGAGAATCCCGAGCAGGGTATGTTCATCGTCAGGACGGACAATACCAAGCTGTTCTCAGGCTTCCCTGCCGGAAGGACAATCGACTGTGGTGACGGAATCACATTCGATGTAGGCCAAACAAAGCTCGGATGGACCACTATGTCCCTGGTGAGCAAGAAAGCCAACGGTTTCGGGAAGAAGAGCACCGCCCTTCTCGTCGCCACCGGATACACCAAGCATTCGAACCAGACCCTTACGGTCGACCAGGATCCCAAAGATCCGTCCAAACCTTCGACCCACATCCACTGCAGGCACGAGGCCTGGGGAACCGGTCCCATGCTCACTGAAGGTATTCCCGCTTCCATAAAGCTCGCATCCAAAGCCAGAAGAACCCGCTGCTGGGCCCTTGACGAGAGCGGCAAGAGGTGCGCCAAGGTTCCCGTCAAAAAGGCGGAGGATGGCAAGGCTATTATTGAGATAGGCCCTGAATACAAAACCGTATGGTATGAGATTAAAACCAGATAATTACTATAGTATGAAAAAGTTAACCATCTTATTCGCCGTATTGTTGGCGGCTTTCGCATGCCAGCGAACAACAGAGGTCGTTGACGACCTTATCCCTTCAGACGATGGTTTGTTCCCGTTTGTCATTTCCTATGAGATGGCGAAGGGTGCTGCCACCGACTTTTCCCCATTGCTTGAGGCCCCTGCAGGAAAGGACGGTTTCATCCGTGTCGAGAATGGCCATTTCGTCAACGACAAAGGCCGTGTGAGACTCAACGCCACCAACCTGACCGCCGCCGCTAATTTCCCCACCCATGAGCAGGCGGAGAGGGTGGCCGAGCGCATCGCGAATTTTGGAATCAATTGTGTGAGACTCCATTACATGGACTGGCCTTACGGTCCTGAGGGATTCCCTCTCGCTAAGGAACCTAGCATATTCGCTAAGGACGGTTCCGAGAGGAACCTTGATCCCGAGATGCTGGACAGGCTGGAGTACCTGATCGCCCAGTTCAAGCAGAGGGGAATCTATGTGGATGTCAACCTCTATGTCGCTAGATATCAATATCACTATAAAGGCCAGAACGCCATCAATACATTCATCCAGGCAAAAGAGCGAGAGTACGCTAAGGATCTCCTCACCCATGTGAATCCGTACACCGGTCTTCCTCTTGCCAAAGATCCTGTAGTGGCAGTGGTTGAGCTCAACAACGAGGACGCCCTTTTCACCACTTACTGCGGTGGTAATCTGGTGCCTCCGGGCTGGCCTACAATGGCTGACATCAAGGGTACAGAAATGCCTGAGGCCAAAAAGAGGGAGTTCTATAAGACCCTCCTTAAATACGAGGCCGACCACTGGAACAATATGAGGACCTATCTGAAGAAAGAGCTCGGCGTGATGGCTCCGGTGACCTCGACCCAAGTGTCCTATTCCCAGCCTTCGACTTTCGACGGGATGGACTTCTATGACAACCATGCCTACTGGCTGCATCCCACTATCGGGGTGTTCTGGAAACAGAATACTGCCCCGATGGTCAACGAGCCCAACGGTGGAACTCTCCCCGGACTGGCAGCCAGGCGCTTCGCCGGAAAGCCTTACACCATCTCCGAATACAACCATCCTTATCCCAGCTTCTACGGTGCTGAGGGCCAGCCGATGCTGCACGCTTACGCCGCATTCCAAGGGTGGGACGGAGTGTTCGCATATTCCTGGAACAACAGAATCAATGAGGAGCCCCAGTCTATGGAGTACTTCTTCTCCTATGCTGCCAGGACCGATTGCCTCGCCCATTTCAATGCTTGCGCGGCCATGTTCCTCCGTGGGGATGTCCAAGAGGGAGAAGATGGCGTGACCGCCATTGTCCCGCTCAAGGCATTTGAGGATGAATGGGTCAAGAAGCCTACAAGGAACGGTGATATTATCACTTTGATCAAAGATGGCACCGGTATGACTAAGCAGGACATGCTTCTCCATAAGACCACTGTTGATGTCCATGCTGATAAGTCCGTTGCGGTCAAGACCTCGGAGCCCGCTGCTGTGAAGATTTCCGACACAAAGCAGATTGAGTGGAACAACGAGGATCCTGAGAACGGAATGTTCATGGTCAAGACTCCTAATGTCAAGGTATTCAGCGGCTTCCCGAAGGGAAGGACCGCGGATCTGGGCGACGGGGTGACCCTGAATATCGGCAAGACCAAACTTGGTTGGGCGACTATTTCCCTGACGAGCAAGGAAGGCAGCGGTTTCGAGAAAGGTACTTCCCTGCTGGTTGCCACAGGATATACCCACAACAAGGACGCAAAGTTCAAGAGGGAGCTTGATAAGGATGGAAATCCCACCACTACCATCTCCAGCCGTTGGTATGACTGGGGCACCGGTCCTATGATGACCGAGGGTATCCCTGCCACCGTGACCCTTCCTTCCGCGGCTGAGGCGACAACTTGCTGGGCTCTCGATGAGAGCGGAGCGAGGAAAGTAGAGGTTCCCGTGACGAAGGGTGCTGACGGCAAGGCCGTTGTTGAGATTGGCGAAAAATACCAGACTGTCTGGTATGAGATATCCGTAAAATAGTGCTATCTTTATTTTGAATTGTGAAAAATCATTAA
>JAFROA010000305.1 GCA_017429885.1 Bacteroidales bacterium
ATTCCCCGACAAGAGCCGGAACGCCTTTCTTGAATATTCCCGCTTTCTCTCCTGCTATCTCCTCGAGGGTGTCGCCCAGCAACGCGCAATGGTCCAGAGCGATGCTGGTGATGACCGAGAGATCCGGCATGATGATGTTGGTGCTGTCCAGACGGCCTCCCAGGCCTGTCTCAATCACGGCAACATCCACTTTCTCATCAGAGAACCACTTGAAAGCCAGACCGGTGGTTATCTCGAAGAAAGACAGGTCAAGCTCGTCCATATCCTTTTCATACCGGCAAAGGAAGTCATAGACGTATTCCTTCGACACCAATGACGGAGGGTCTAATATCCGCATTCGCTCCCGGAAATCGAGGATATGAGGAGAAGTGTACAAACCGACCTTCAGACCTGCGGACGATAGAGCCGAGGCGAGCATGTTGGCAACGGAACCTTTCCCGTTAGTCCCCGCGACGTGTATAGTCCGGAAATTCCCCTGAGGATCACCAAGAAGGGCCGCGAAACGGATCATGTGATCCAGCCCGGGCTTGTAGGCATCTCCGAAAGGAACTTTTTGCACCGAGGGAAATCTGGTGAAGATACTCTCCAGCTTATCATTATAGGCTTTATCAAAACAATTTTCCATAGGAGGGAACGGTCACTTTTTGAACTCAACTCAAAAATACTTAAATTTACGGACATATTGCAACTGAATGAAAGAAAAAACATCAGCCCTATATTCCGAGTACATCATCGATGGCATCCCGAGAAGGTTCACGCCTGCTGACATTCTGGACGAATGTCTTGACCGTGAGCCGGAGCGGCCAAGGGAGTACGAGGAGCATGAGCCGATCGTGGATGAGAGCGTGGATCCATGTCCGGCCACCGGAGAGTTCAGCGTCCAAGACGCCCAGGAGTACCTTTCGGGCGTGTCAAACCTTATGGGGACCCCGAGGAACTGTCCCGCGGCGTTCGCGGAGGAGTTCACAAGGAGCAGAATCGCGAAAGCGTTGCTGGACACCATATGGATGAAAGGTCATTTCCGTCTGAGCGACCTGTTGTTGAGCGCCAAATGGCGTTGGAACACAAAGCCCCTCGGGAATATGTCCGCTTTCTACTCTTCCGTGGAAGCTGCCGCTGACTATCTGGACAGCCTCGGAATAAGTCTTGACTCATATTCCTTCGCCGAGAGCGAGAAGGTAAGCCAGATCGCCTTTAAGGTGGCGGCGACCGATAGGCCTGAGGATCCCGACGAGGAGATCGGGCCGGACGAGGACGAGATTGACCTCCCTGGTAGCGCCCCATTCGGCAGCCCGCACCCTGTCATCGGCAGGAGAAGAGCCGTAACTGACAAGCTGGTTCCCGATCCTGACAGCTGGATAATATTCGTGCCATTCGACAGCTGCGAGTTCCGTCTCGGGAATTCCCTCCTTTGCGAGGCTTACGGCCATAATGGTGACGCCTCTCCGGAAATCGGGGACGGAGATTATTTCATTGATTGTTTTGAGATAATCCGCGAGTTCGTGGAGGACAAGGTCGTGTTGTCTGGCAAGACCGTGAGCGATGGAGGACTGCTTCCGGCGCTCAAATCCATGTGCGGGGAAGATGTCGGAGCCAAGATTGACATCAGCGGGATCATGAACGCTTACGATGAGGGCAATGGCATCCGTGTGTTGTTCTCTGAAGTCCCCGGCACACTGATTCAAATCAAGGACATCGATTACGATTACGCTGACGCTGAGTTCCTTTTGCAGGACATAGCGTATTATCCTATAGGACACCCGGTTCCAGGGAACGGTGAGATCAAGGTCAAATCCGGCAAGGGCGGGGGTATTTCCGACATCCTCCAATCCCTCCTTAGCAACCAGGCGTCGGAAGGAGAAGACTGATTCATATTCAAGCGATGGTAAGATACATCAGGAAAATGGCCACAGGCCAGGGCAACAGAAAGCCGAAAATATTCGTACTTGACACTAATGTCATCCTGCACGATTACAAAGCGATTCGCAAATTCAAGGACAACGACATAGTCATTCCAATCGCTGTCATCGAGGAGCTTGACAAGTTCAAGAAAGGAACGGACCAACTAGCCTATAATGCCCGCGGCTTCATGCGGGACTTGGACAGGATCACGGACGGACGTCTGTTCGGAAAGGACGGGATCACGATCGCCAAGGGCCTCGGGAAGATAAAGATAGAGCCGAATCATCCCTTCCCGGAAGAGATGAAAGACCTGTTCAAGGATGACATTCAGGACCATAGGATCTTGTCTACAGCTATCTGGATCAGGGATAATAATCCCGGACGTTTCGTTGCCCTTGTCACTAAGGACATCAACCTCCGGATGAAATCCAAGGCCGCCGGGATGGAGGTCCAGGACTACATGACAGACAGGTTGGAGGATGAGAAAGTTGAGAATTCCATCAAGGAAGTCATAATATTGGACGATTTTGATCCCGATGTCTTCCAGGAGCTCGCCTACGGCCCGGACAACGCAGTCTCATGGAAAGAGTTCGGGAAAACCCGCCCCAGGCCAAACCAGCTTTATAAGATTAAGAATGGCAAAGACTTCACCTGCGCCCGCTACGATGCGGACAAGGATCAGGTTGTCCTTGTCAAGACCAAATACGTCTACGGTATCAAGCCGCTCAACGATGAGCAACTCTTCGCTGTCGAGGCTTGCATGAACCCCGCTGTCCAGCTTGTGTCGATGACCGGAGGAGCCGGAACCGGAAAGACCTTGATAGCTCTCGCTTCCGCTCTGGAACAGGCCAAGGACTACGACCAGATCATTTTGACCAGGCCCACCGTTGTCCTGGGCAACCAGGAGATAGGGTTCCTCCCCGGAGACCAGAAAACCAAGATGAGCCCGTTCATCCAGCCGCTGATGGATAACCTCAACGTGATCAAGAGCCGTTTCAAATCCACCAGTAAGGAAGCCCAGAAACTGGATGCCATGCTTAAGGAGGAGAAGTTGCTGATCTCTCCTTTGGCATATATCAGGGGCCGTAGTCTCGGAAGGGTGTTCTTCATCTGCGACGAGGCCCAGAACCTCACGCCCAACGAGGTGAAGACAATCATCACTAGGGCCGGAGAGGGGACCAAGATGGTATTCACAGGAGACATTTTCCAGATTGACCAGCCTTATCTAGACCAATGGTCGAACGGTTTGACCCATCTGAATGAGAAGATGGGAGGTCAGAAACTGTTCGAGCATATATTCCTGAGAATCGGAGAGAGAAGCGAACTTTCAGATCTCGCCTCAAAATTGTTATAACCAATCGTTTTTATTAAATTCGCGAGCCTTTTGTAAAAGACTATAAACAAAAATCATTTTAAATATGTTCGACAAGAAGAAAAGAGTCTATCGCTTCGGTGGGAAAACCGCTGAAGGAGACGGGCACATGAGAGAATTGCTTGGCGGTAAAGGCGCCAACTTGGCTGAGATGAGCAGGCTCGGCATGCCGGTTCCCGCCGGCTTCACGATCACAACTGAATGCTGCGCCGAGTATTATTCACTGGGTGGTGGTTACACTGACGATCTCAAGAAAGAGGTCGCTGAGGCTATGCGCGCTACCGAGACGATAATGGGAAAGAAATTCGGAGATCCTTCCGATCCGCTGCTCGTCAGCTGCCGTTCAGGAGCGAGAAGCTCCATGCCTGGCATGATGGACACTATCTTGAACATCGGTCTTTGCTCCGCCACACTTCCAGGCATGATCCAGAAGACAGGCAACCCGAGGTTCGTGTATGACGCTTACAGGCGCCTTATCATGATGTACTCCGACGTCGTCATGGAGAAGGCCGAGGGCATCGAGCCTGCCGACGGACAGGGTATCCGCCAGCAGCTTGATAGGATGATGATGGACCTTAAGGACCAGAAGGGCTACAAGTCTGACACCGAGATCACTGCCGAGGAGCTTAAGGACCTCTGCGAGAAGTTCAAAGTCAAGGTCAAGGAAGTCCTCGGAGTCGATTTCCCTGACACAGCCCAGGAGCAGCTCTGGGGCTCAATCGGAGGCGTTTTCAAGTCCTGGAATGGAAAGAGGGCCATCGCCTACCGCAGGATCGAGAAGATTCCTGATGATTGGGGCACCGCTGTCAACGTCCAGTCCATGGTATTCGGAAATATGGGTGACACCTCCGCCACCGGAGTGGCTTTTTCCCGTAACCCCGCCAATGGAGACAACAAGTTCTACGGTGAGTGGCTGATCAACGCCCAGGGCGAGGATGTGGTCGCTGGTATCCGCACCCCCAACCCTCTCAACGAGGCCACCAAGACCGAGAAGAACAAGGATCTCGAATCTCTCGAGACCGCCATGCCTGAGGTGTACAAGGAGCTTGACGACATCCGCCTGAAGCTTGAGAAGCACTTCCACGACATGCAGGACATTGAGTTCACCATCCAGGAGGGACATCTTTGGATGCTCCAGTGCAGGATCGGTAAGCGTACCGGTCTGGCTGCCCTTCAGATGGCTATGGACATGGTCGATGAGAAGATGATCGACGAGAAGACAGCTGTGATGAGGGTCGCTCCCGCTCAGCTCGATGAGATACTCCACCCGATTCTTGACCCTTCATCCGAGAAGAAGGCCAAGGTTCTGGCCGTCGGTCTTCCCGCTTCACCTGGTGGTTCCGTGGGACAGATTGTCTTCACTTCAGAGGCCGCTATGGAAGCCGCCGCCAATGGTATGAAAGCCATCCTCATCCGTGAGGAGACTTCTCCCGAGGACATCGAGGGAATGAGAGCCGCAGCAGGTATCCTCACCACCCGTGGAGGAATGACCTCACACGCCGCCCTCGTGGCCCGTGGATGGGGCAAGTGCTGCATCGTCGGTTGCGAGTCCATGAAGATCAACTTCGAGGATAAGACCGTGACCTTCAATGAGAAAGACACCTTCAAAGAGGGTGACTGGCTCAGCCTCAATGGTTCCAAGGGATTTGTCTATGGCACCAAGATTGAGACCATGGACGCTTCCGAGAATCCTCTGTTCAAGAGGTTCATGTCAATCGTGGACAAGTTCCGCAAACTTGGCATCCGCACCAACGCTGACACTCCCGAGGACGCCGCCAAGGCTCTCAGCTATGGAGCTGAGGGAATCGGTCTCTTCCGTATCGAGCACATGTTCTATGGCGCCCATTCCGAGAAGCCTCTCTCGAAGCTTCGCAAGATGATCCTCTGCGACACAGAGGCCGAGCGCCGCGCCGCCCTTGACGATCTTGAGCCTTACATGAAGGCCGCCGTCAAGAGCACCATGAAGATCATGGACGGCAAACCCGTAGTGTTCCGTCTGCTTGATCCGCCTCTCCATGAGTTTGTTCCCAAGACCGAGGAGAAGAAGAAGGAGATCGCGAAGGAACTTGGCGTCACCGTCGAGGAAATCGAGAAGAGGGGCGAGGCCCTTCACGAGGTCAACCCTATGATGGGTCACCGCGGAGTACGTCTCCACGTTAGTTTCCCGCTCATCGCCGAGACCCAGTACAAGGCCATCTTCGAGGCCGCTGCCGAGCTGCTTCTCGAAGGCTACCATCCGATGCCCGAGATCATGATCCCGGTCACCATTTCCGCCCGTGAGCTCAGCTTCCAGAAAGCCATCTGCGACCGCGTCAAAGCACAGGTCGAGGGTATCAAGGTCCAGAACATCGACTACAAGTTCGGAACTATGATCGAGATTCCTAGAGCCGCCTTGACCGCCGACCGTATGGCCCGCGCCGCCGAGTTCTTCTCATTTGGAACCAACGACCTCACCCAGATGACGTTTGGTTTCTCACGTGACGACATCGGCACCTTCATGGGTGACTATCTCGGCAACAAGATCCTCGATTCCGATCCATTCCAGACCATCGACACCAAGAGCGTCGGCAAGCTGGTTGAGTTCGGTATCCAGGGTGGACGCTCAAAGAGGCCCGACCTTAAATGCGGTGTCTGCGGAGAGCATGGAGGAGACCCTGACTCAATCCGTTTCTTCAACAAGATCGGTGTTGACTACGTCTCTTGCTCACCGTTCCGCGTGCCTATCGCACGTCTCGCGGCTGCGCAGGCTGCTATCGAGCAGGAGAAGTAGTTTAGCGTTTTGCCTAACTAGTTGCTAGTCAACTGTTTATGAAAATTGCCTCCCGGATTTGAGGAGGCAATTTTTGTATATTATTGATTATTAATTAGTTGCCTATTACGGATAGACAAGCGCTGAATGCGAATAGGACTATCCCTACCGTAACTGAGACGTTCAGCGAGTGTTTGGTGCCGTGCTGGGGGATTTCCAGGGAAAAGTCGCATGCATCCACCACCTCCTGCCCAACCCCTTCGACTTCGTTTCCGAAAATAAAAGCGTACTTCGTGGAAGCGGCAGCTGTGGGAGCAACCCCTGCTGCCGCCAGTTTTACCGAAT
>JAFROA010000306.1 GCA_017429885.1 Bacteroidales bacterium
CTTCCTTTGGTTGTCGGCCGCGGCCTGCCGGAAGGCGGGCTAACCGAAGCTTATCCTTTAAATCTTAGCCGGCTTTAAAGGAGTCCACCGGAGCGTCCTTCTTGAATGATACCCCGAACTCGGAACATAGAAGGCGTAAAGTCCGCGGGATACTCGTCCGGGCCGCAGCCTTGGCGGCCGGGATTAAGCTAAACGACTTGGTCGATTAGGCAGCGAGCGCATAGTTGTTGTTGGCAACTAAATTGTTGAAAGACCGGTTTAGCGGGCAGATCTCTCAGAAGCCCGGCGTGCTTACCACCCGGAATCATTGCTGTCAAAACCAGAACATCCCCAGATTGTAGCGAATAATATACGGTGGATAATCAGAATTTGTTTCATCGGGAATTTGATTAAATTTGTAAGATTCTTCGCTTCGCTCAGAATGACAGGAACTAAGGAAATATTCAACAGGACAGCTCTGCTGCTTGGTGACGATGTGATGGAGGCTCTCGCCAAGGCGAGGGTCATCATATTCGGTGTCGGTGGTGTAGGGAGCTGGTGTGCCGAGGGTCTTGTCAGGAGTGGGGTGACGGATCTGACAATAGTCGATCCTGATGATGTGAGTGTCACAAACATCAACCGCCAATTGATGGCCACGACAGCCACGGTGGGACGAAAGAAGGTTGAGGTTCTGAAGGAGCGCTTGCTAGAGATAAACCCGGAGGCGGGAATCGTGGCCTTGGAAGCAGCCTACAACCAGGAAACTGAGGCGGAGTTCGATCTGTCTTCCTATGATTATATCATCGACGCTGTTGATTCACTGAAGAATAAGATTCTATTGATTCTCAACGCCACCGCCTCTGGAGCGACGTTTTATTGCTCAATGGGTGCCGCCTTGAAAGTGGATCCCCGGAAGGTCAAAGTGGCCGAGTTCTGGAATGTTCGGGGGTGCCCGCTGGGGGCGATGATCAGGAAAAAGATGAGAAAGGCAGGCTCGTTGCCTTCCAAGAAATTCCTGTGTGTATATGACGATGAGGTTCTTCCCAACCGTGGGAGTGACGGAATAGTTGAGACAGACACGTTTAACAAGGCCCAGATTAATGGGACAACCGCACCTGTGACAGCCATCTTCGGAATGACGCTTGCCGGTCTTGTCTTGGAGGATATTTTAAAAAGAACACGAAGATGAGCCAGGTCTGGGATCCTTTGAGGAAGAAGATGGTAGCCCTGACGCCCGAGGAGAAGGTGCGTCAGTGGTTTATCGGTGTATTAAGGGATGAGCTTAAGATCCCGGCGCACATGATGATGAGCGAGGTTTCATTCAAATATGGAGGTAAGCCATTCAGGGCGGACATTCTCGTCTATGGAAGGGATATGAGTCACCTGATGGTTGTCGAGTGCAAAAGGGAGGATGTGGAAATGGATAGGGAAGTCCTCGAACAGGCTTTGAGATATAATTTGGCACTCGATGTCAAGTATATTGTCATCACCAATGGGCAAAAGACTTTCGGATTCAAGAGGACTGGGATTGCCGGTCATGCCGGCCATGACGGTGGAGAGCTACCTCCTTTTGAGCTGATGACGGAATTCCCGGATTGGGAAGAAATGCGGAAATAATTGATTATGAGCGCAACGATAACACAAGGGTTTCTTGAGAGTCCGATATTCGGGATAGTCTCCGACGCCGCTGAGAGGCTCGGAGTCAGAGCTTTTGTGATCGGTGGTTATGTCAGGGATTGCTTCCTTGGTCGCCGTAACGACGACATTGATATAGTCGTTGAGGGTAGTGGAATTGAGCTTGCCGAGGCGGTAGCCTCCTATATTGAGGAGAAGGAGCACCGGCATTGCAATGTCTCGGTGTTCAGGACGTTCGGAACAGCCATGCTTAAATGGCATGGTGCTGAGATCGAGTTTGTAGGTGCCCGCAAGGAGTCTTATAGGCATGATTCCAGGAAACCTATTGTCGAGGATGGCACCCTTGAGGAGGATCAGCTCAGAAGGGATTTCACCATCAATGCTATGGCGTTCAGTCTCCAGAAATCGGATTATGGTGCCCTGGTGGATCCATTCGGTGGCATCCGCGACCTTGCCGCCGGCATAATAAGGACTCCATTGGAGCCGGAACAAACTTATAGCGACGACCCCTTGCGAATGCTCCGGGCAATTCGTTTCGCCGTCAAGCTGAGTACTCCGCAGATGCGTTTCACGATAGTTCCGGAATCCATCAAGGCGATGAAAGCCATGAAGGAGCGGATGACGATACTCTCTCAGGAGAGAATAGCGGAGGAGTTGAATAAGATTCTTGTATGCCCTAAGCCTTCTATGGGATTCGCTCTGATGGATGAGACAGGCTTGTTGGAATATATTCTTCCAGAGCTGATTAAGCTTAAGGGAATCGAGTCTATTGACGGTAAGGGTCACAAAGAGATATTCTCCCATACCCTCCAGGTCCTCGACAATGTGGCGTCCGCTGAGGTCGCCGCGATTGAGGAAGGGACGCTTAAGGACTATGCCCCCGAGGAGGATGGTGACGGCTTCATTGAGTCAGTGCGGACCGCACCAAATGTGTGGCTGCGCTGGGCGGCCCTACTTCACGACATCGGGAAACCTGTCAGCAAGCGATTTGATCCTTCCGTTGGCTGGACTTTCCATGGACACGAGGTGGTGGGGGGCAGAATGGTTCCTAAGATTTTCGGTAGGCTGAAAATGCCCCTGAACGAGAAGATGAAATATGTCCAGAAGTTGGTTACCCTTCATCACAGACCGGTGGCTCTTGTGGACGAGGAGGTTACAGACTCTGCCGTAAGACGGCTCCTTTTCGACGCGGGAAATGAGATCGACGATTTGATGCTATTATGTAACGCCGACATAACCTCCAAGAATCCGGTGAAGGTGGCCCGCATAAAGGAGAACTTCGAGCTTGTGAAGCGCAAGCTGGTTGAGGTTGAGGCGAAAGACGCCATACGCAACTGGAAAAATCCCATCACTGGTGATTACATAATGGAGGTGTATGGGATCCCGCCATGCAAGGAGATCGGCGACTTGAAGGAATATGTCAAGAACGCGATTCTTGATGGGCAGATCGGGAACACTTTCGAGGAAGCTGACGCGTTGATGCGGGTCAAGGCCTCGGAGATGGGACTGAAGGCGGTAACCGCAGATTAGGAAGTTATTCTTTGGCAGCAAGTTTGCAGCGACCAGCCCAGATGCTTGTGGAAGAATACATATCCTATATTTCCAAAGTCCGGAGGTATTCTCCCCGGACATGTGAGTTGTATTCGGAGATACTCAAAGGGTTTGCCGGATATGTCGGAGCGACTACTGATAAGGACCTGCTGGAATCCATCACTCATTCGATGGTCCGTTCGTACGAGGTCCATCTGCTGGATGCCAAGAAATTGGATCCGAGGACAGTCAATCTCCATCTGAGCGTTCTCTCTGGTTTCTGCAAGTATCTCATGAAAGATGGCAGGCTGGTGTCGAATCCGGTCAGGATGGTGTCCCGCCCCAAAATGGAGAAACGCCTTCCTGTTTTTTACAGGGAGGATTCAATGAGGGAGTATTTCGAACGTACCGAGCATGATGCCTCTGAGGAGAATCTTGAGTTGTTGACTGGCAGGGATAAAGTATCAAAGGAATTGTACTCAAGGGGGCTCTCCAGGTTGATAGTGTCGATTCTCTATTCGACAGGCATCCGTCGCTCGGAGTTGGTCGGACTCACCATCGGCAATGTGGATTTTTCCAGGAAAGTCATGAAAGTCAGGGGCAAGGGAGACAAGACACGAGAAATTCCCTTGGTTCCTTCTCTTTGTAAGGAAATTTCGTTATATTTACAATCAGTTGAAACGATGGAAGGCCACGTGAGACCTGTTTCCGATCCTCTTCTGGTCACTCCGGGCGGCGCCAAGCTTTATCCGGTATTCGTGGACAGAGTGATCAAAAGCGAGCTGGGACAGGTCGCCGGCATAACCGGGAGGAAATCCCCCCATGTGTTGAGACACTCCCTGGCCACGGAGCTTTTAAATGAGGGAGCCGATCTCAATTCTATCAAGGAGATGCTGGGTCATTCTTCGCTCGCCGCTACGCAGGTCTACACGCACAATTCCATCGAGAAACTGAAAAAGGTTTATGTTAACGCCCACCCAAGGGCAAAAAGCGGAGGTAAAAATGGAGATTAGAGTAAAATCCTTGAAGTTCGACGCTGATCAGAAGCTGCTAGACTATGTAGAGAAAAAGGTTTCGAAGCTTTCTCGTTTCAGTGATCATCTTGACGAGGTGGATGTCACGCTTTCCTTGCTCAACGAGCCTGAGAACAAGGAAGTCAAGATCCAGACCCGGGCGTATGGCCAGGACTTGCTTATCGAAAGAAGCGCCTCTACGTTCGAGGATGCCGTCAGTGTGGCAGTCGACCTCATGAAAGAGAAGATCGTGAGGACTAAAGAGAAGAAGTTCGAAGCATAATGAATAAGTGAAAGGGTCGGTCAATGTCGCCTCGCAATGCCGTGACTTGATCGACAAGATCAAAGCCGGAGAGTTCTCCCCCATCTATCTTCTGATGGGGGATGAACCTTATTATCTTGACATGTTGTCAGACGCTTTGATCGAGAACGCTCTTGACGAGTTCTCCCGTGACTTTAACGAGACGATTTGTTATGGCGCCGATGTTGATGCCGAGACGGTGATCACAGCGGCGAGAAGGTTTCCGATGATGGCGGAACGCCAGCTTGTGGTAGTCAAAGACGCTCAGGCTATGCGGGATCTTGAGAAACTGTCGGTCTATTGCGAGAGCCCTCTTGATTCCACGATTCTTGTCCTTTTGCTCCGAGGTGCATCCGCCGACAAACGAAAGTCCCTATACAAGCAGTGCCTGAAGAATGGGGTGGTGGTTGAGTCCAACGCCTTGAGGGACTACGAGATGCCTGGATGGATCAGCCAGTATTACTCTTCCAAGGGAGTGGATATCGCACCGGATGCGGCAGCCTTGTTGGCCGAGTTTGCCGGCACAGACATGAGCAAGATTGTCGTGGAGACGGATAAACTGCTGAAGAATCTTCCAGAAGGGGTATCGCGGGTCTCTTCAGCCGACATAGAGAGGAATGTGGGGATCAGCCGTGAATACAGCGTGTTTGAGCTGACCAAGGAGCTGTCTTTCAGGAACGGGACTAAAGCGATAGCCATCGCCATGCGTCTAGGGGAGTCTCCTCGATTCGCCATGCCGATGGCTGTCAGTGCCATTTATACCCATTTTTCCCGAATTCTTAAATATGCGGCCCTTAAGGAGAAGAGCCGCTATCCGGATAAGACGGAGATCGCCGCCGCCCTTCAGGGGGGTGAATCCTTTCTTTTGGAAGGAATATGATGTGGCGGTGTCTAACTATCCGGTGCGTAAAGCGTTGGCGGCTATCTCCCTGCTCTGTGAATATGATTTCAAGGGAAAGGGAGGGGATGCCGGAGAGGCTTCGCCGGGGGAACTCCTTGTCGAGCTCACCATGAAGTTGTTGAATTTGTAATTTTTTTTAATTAATTATTGTTTTACAATAAATAATTATTATATTTGGTCCAAATATAAAGCAATATGGGACTAATTGAATGTAAAGGTATCTGCAAGCGTTTCGGAGAGAAAGTCGCTTTGGACAACCTGTCCGTTGATATTCCTAAAGGGAATATCTTCGGTCTTCTCGGACCTAACGGTGCAGGCAAGACCACTCTCATCCGTATAATCAACAGAATAACGATCCCTAATAGCGGAGAGGTATTGTTCGACGGGCGTCCAATAACGCAATCTGATGTCGAGAAGATAGGTTACCTTCCAGAGGAAAGGGGATTGTACCGTAAGATGGAAGTCGGCGACCAGGCCATGTATCTCGCCCAATTGAAGGGTATGAGCGCTGCCGACGCCCGCAAGGAACTGAAACAGTGGTTTATCCGTTTTGGAATCCAAGACTGGTGGAAGAAGAAGGTCGAGGAACTCTCAAAGGGTATGGCCCAGAAAGTCCAGTTCATCACGACCGTGGTCCACAAGCCCTCGTTGATGATTCTCGACGAGCCTTTCTCCGGATTTGACCCGGTTAACGCGGAGCTTATCCGCAAGGAGATATTGAGACTCAATGAGGAAGGATCCACGATAATCCTGTCGACCCACAATATGGAGTCGGTGGAGGAGCTTTGCGACGATATCGCCCTCCTCAATAAGTCCAAGTTGGTTGTTACAGGTGGGGTCGATGAGATCCGCCGTCATTACGGAAACAACAACATCGAGCTGATTTACACAGGTGAGCAGCCTGTCGAAGGTACGGAAGGAGTGTTCAAGGTTCTCTCGGATGAGAATAACGTTGGAAGGCACACTTCCGTCCTTTCTCTCGAGCCGGGAGTATCTTCCAATGAAGTCCTCAGCTCGCTACTCTCAGAGGGAGTCATAATCAACTCATTTAAGGAACTCATCCCCAGGATGAACGACATTTTCATCAAACTAGTGACAGAGGAGGCTTAATCATGGATTTCAGGATTATTAAAACAGTCATCTCCCGGGAGTATACCACCCGTGTCAAGAAGAAGTCGTTCCTTGTGACCACCTTCGTGGTGCCTATCCTTTTCGCCGCCATGATGGTCGTGGTTTTTCTCATCATGGGCAACACCAAGGAGAGGAAGATGGATGTGGCCGTGGTGGACCAGTCCGGCATTGTGATGTCGCATCTTGAGAGCGGTGACAGGGTCACATATACTGATTATTCATCCGAGGTTCCTGATTCAATCAAGGCTCACCTCAAGGATTATGGCAAGGATGCGTTGGTCGTGGTGTCTCCTCTCGATACTGTAAAGAAGACAGTCTCAGTCCAGGCGTATTCGAAGGATCCTCTTGGAGTGGAGTTCACGGGAGGACTTTCAGATAAGGTCGATGACGCTGTGGAAGAGTACCGCATCGCCCAATATGGCATCGACAATCTTCCGCAGATCATGGAAGATGTCAAGTCCAATGTCAAGGTGACAGAGTATACCCTCGATGAGTCCGGAAAGGAGAATGTCTCTGAGTCAGGTATTTACATGATTGTTTCCATGTTATTGGGAATCATCATATGGATGTTCATCATGATGTTTGGAGGACAGGTGATGTCCAGCGTGATCGAGGAAAAATCCAGCAGGGTCGTGGAGGTCCTGATTTCCTCAGTCA
>JAFROA010000307.1 GCA_017429885.1 Bacteroidales bacterium
CATCGTCGAAGAACAGGCCGTCGACACGGGCACTGTAAGTAAGCTTGAACTTGTCGGTGGCGTTCCACTCGTCCTGGACATAGATTCCGAGCTTGTGGAAACGGACACGGGCAGCGGGCTTGAGCTCACCGTCGTAGCCGTAGGTAAGGTTGACGATCTCAGGAGCGGCACCTGACAGGAAGTCATTGAGACTGCTGTAACGGTAGTAACCGGAACCGTTACGCATGTACTGGTTGTCAGCCATCTGGTACTCGTAGTTGACACCACCCATGATCTTGTGGTTGCCTTTGTACCAGGTCAGGTCGTCCTTGATGTTGTAGTTGATCTCATTGACGGCGTTGTTCCAGGTGAAGAGCTCATAACCGAGAGCCATGTAGTTGTTCTCCTGGGTGTCGTCAAGGATGTCGATGAAGGGGAACTCCTCGGATGTACTGCTACGAATAGGGTTCTGAACCTTGGAATATGTGGCGAGGAACTGGTTGGAAAGATTGTCGGACAGACGGCTGTTAAGGTCGAATGACCAGGTGCTGACCATGTTCCTGTTGGCATACATTGAGTTAGCGAAGGACATCGAGTACTGGGACATACGGGCTCCGGACATACGGGTACCACCGTCCATCGAAGTGGCGTTGGGTGTGTTCCAGGAGTTGTTCAGAGTGTAGTTGTACCTGATAGCGAGGTGATGGTTATTGGAGATGTTCCAGTCGATACGGGCAAGGAGCTTGGTGTTGTCCTCGTTGGCGGGGAAATCTGTCCAAGAACCTGTGTCGTAACCGTATTTGCTCTTTACGAAATCGGAGACTGTCTTAAGGTCAGAGAGTTTCGTACGGGAAATCTTATTGTCAGCATCCATCTTGCCATCCTCGGATCCTCTCCAGCGATTGACAATCGTAGGGATCTTGGACTGCTCGGCGTTGACGAAGAAGAAGAGCTTGTTCTTGATGATAGGGCCTCCTAAAGTCATACCGTAAGTGGTGCTGCGGTCCTTGTCGCGGGCGCCACTGATCTGCTCGCCCTCGATGGCGTCACCGCGAAGGTTCTCATTGCGGTGATAGACATAAGCGGATCCCTTGAAGGTGTTGGTACCGGACTTTGTGATAGCGTTGATACCACCACCGATGAAGTTGGTCTGGCGCACATCGTAAGGGGAAATCACGACCTGAAGTTCCTCAATGGCGTCAATCGAGATAGGATTGCCACCTCCGGGAAGTCCGGCGCTAAGGCCGAAGTTGTTGTTGAAGTTCGCTCCGTCAACAGTGAAGTTGGAAGAACGTCCGTCCATACCGGCGAAGGTAGTACCATTACCACCGTAAGGAGAAAGCCTGGTGACATCGGTAATGCTTCTTGAGACTGTCGGCAAGTTGGATATCTGCTGGCTGTTGATGTTCGTGGCCGCACCTGTCTTCTCGACAGCGAGTTTAGAGGCGGGAGAAGCGATGACAACGGAAGACTCCAGCATCTCATTGTCAGCCTTAAGCTGCGCGTTGAGGTTGAAAGTCTCAGCGAGCTGGAGAGTCACATCCGTGTACTCGATCGTCTGGTAGCCCAGGAAGGAGATCGTCACCTTGTAGGGACCTCCAACACGCATACCGTTGATCGTGTAGTTACCGTCGATGTTGGCCACGGCGGCATACTGGGTGCCTGAAGGAGTGTGGACTGCTACCACAGCGGCTCCAGTCAAGGGCTCCCCGGTCTCATCCTTGATGTTTCCGGCGAGGCTGGAAGTCGTGACCTGAGCAAAGGCAGCGACTCCCGCAAAGATCGCCACCAAAGCGGCAAATCCTCTTTTAATTGATTGAACCATAATGGATTGAAGTAATATAAAAGTTGTTATATTTTTCCTCTTTTCTAAATAACCTGCGAAATTAATATAAATAATCGGGTTGCTAAAATTTATTTCATTCATACAGAGAATTATCTTATCTTCGCGGACGAAAACTTCCGGGGAAGGATTTGCACCGCTTGCAACCCCGGTCAAAAAAATGCTAAAGAATATGAACTATCTTTTCACTTCGGAGTCAGTCTCCGAGGGCCATCCTGATAAGGTGGCCGACCAGATTTCAGACGCTATTCTTGATGAGTTACTCCGCCAGGACCCTGAGTCCAAGGTGGCTTGCGAGACTTTCTGCTCGACAGGACTTGTGATCGTTGGAGGCGAGGTCACCTCCGAGGCCTATGTCGATATTCAGGGAACCGTTAGGGACGTTATCAAGACTATAGGCTACACGAAGGCCGAGTACATGTTCGATGCCGGCTCTTGCGGAGTCTTATCCCAAATCCACAGCCAGAGCCCGGACATTCACCGGGGTGTCTCGAGGGAAGATCCTGAGGACCAGGGAGCCGGAGACCAGGGTATGATGTTCGGTTACGCCTGCAAGGCCACCGAAGACTATATGCCTTTGGCCCTATATCTCTCGCATCTGACGCTTAAGGAGCTTGCGGACATCCGTCACAACGAGCTTAATCTTATGCCTTACTTGAGGCCGGACTCAAAGGCCCAGTTCACAATCGAGTTCGACTCTGCCGACAAGCCTGTCAGGATCCACACTATAGTTCTCTCAACCCAGCACGACGAGTTCGACTCTGATGAGGCTATGCGTTCAAAGATCGAGGACGACGTGCGGAACATCCTGTTGCCCAGGGTTATAGCCAAGTTAAAGCCTGAGACCGCCGCCCTTTTCAAAGGGGATTTCATTCTCCATGTGAATCCTACCGGCAAATTCGTGATTGGCGGCCCCGCTGGAGACACCGGTCTCACAGGCCGGAAGATTATCGTGGACACCTATGGAGGCCGCGCTCCTCATGGTGGCGGAGCGTTCTCCGGGAAAGATCCGTCCAAGGTGGACCGCAGCGCCGCCTACGCCGCGAGATATATTGCCAAGAATATGGTCGCTGCAGGCGTGGCCGACGAGATGGTGGTCCAAATCGCCTATGCGATCGGAGTGGCCAAACCTGTCAGCATCTATGTCAACACAAAAGGCACGGGAATAATCCCCGACGCCGAGATCGCTGACAAGATTGGAAAGATATTCGACCTGCGTCCCGCGGCTATCATCCGCAAGTTCGGTCTGAAGAATCCGATCTATGGTCCCACAGCGGCTTATGGCCATTTCGGCCGCAAGCCTTATACCAAAGTCCTGGAACTCAAACGAGGCGGAAAGACCGTCAAAGAGGAAGTCCAGTTCTTCGGCTGGGAAAAACTGGACTCCGTCGATCTCATCCGTTCCGAGTTCGGTCTTTAAGATATTGGCATAACCAGCGTCGCTACTGCTGAATTGTCATTCGGTAAGTACGCAGTCCTTCCACAATCTGGTCAGGCGAGGTTACCTTCTTGGCCATGATCCAATGCGTAGAGACAGCGCCCGAGTCAATGTCCTGGATAGTATAAGCCTGCTTGAATATCCAGCCACGTTTTGCCATGTAATTAGCGGCATCGACGATGGAGTTGAAAATAATGTCCTCACCATTCTCGTCAACGAGCCGGCTGTCTTTGTGCCTGAAGTCAGTCTCTTGACCGAAATCCACCACGACAGCGACTTTGTTTGTTAAAATCCTTTTGGGATAAGACTCTATCTCGCAATAGACCTCACGAGGGTAAGTGTCAAAGTCCGTCGGACCGGAGAACAGGTTCTCCTCGGCGGTCTGGGCGAAAGCACTGATAGACAGAAGCATCAATGCCGCGGAAAGAAACACGTTTTTCATCATAACAGTTTCTATATCGGGAAACTGACTCCGAAGGTCATGCTGATGTTGGACTTGTCAACAGGTATCATCTGTGGAGTCACCCTGAACGAGTAAGAGTCTATTCCCCAGAACACGTTGAATCCTGGCGCGTGGACATCAAACGCTCCTCCGAACGACCATCCGAAATTATGCCTCGCCCCGCTCAGATCCAGGCTCAGCCAAGAGAGAGGTGTCCAGCACCCGAAGAGACGGACTTCATTGTAACCATAGAATCTGTACGGTTTATAGGTGTACAGGATCGCTGCTGAGAAGTCTTCATTGAAAGGCATTTTGTACTTCGCCCCGACATTGAGACTGACAGGAAGGACTTCGAAGGAATTCGCTTTCTTATCCTGGATGTGGAAATTGGTCGCGTCCAGGATATCTATTAGAGGCTGAAGCTTATCCTCGGAATCAATGTCCTCATTAGGATCGTACTTATAATAGGAATCGGATTTTCCGTACACCTTATCCAGCCACTTGATCCCGCCGGCATCAAGTACCGAAGCCGAGAGGGTAAGGTTCTCTGTCAGAGGATATTCCGCCCCTAAGTCAAGTGCTAGACCTAGGCCACCGAATCCGATTTTGTACCGGTTGATCCCGAGGCTGGCGACATCGATTAACCTGCTGTCATTGTCTGCAGGGGTACTCCAGGTAACGAGGCCACCGGCAATCTCGATGTCGGCATGCACGTCTTGGGTCCATCCCTTGCCGGCCGCATTGAGAGTGACATCTCGGCCGCGGAACCTTCCGTGTCCCAGGCCTATGAGAGGCTTGACCCGGAAGCCGTACTTGAGCCTTCCCCATTCGCGGGTCTGCCCGTATGATAATTCCAGGTAATTGTCAATGCTGGCGTCTATTCCGGACAGGTCGAAGAAATCCTTTTCAATGACGCCCTCCTTGAGGAGACTGACATAGTCATACGGGATACGCGACTGTCCGGCATATTTAAGTGTGACATCGATAGTGTGGTACACATCCCCTCTTTTGAAACCGGTCGCGAAAATCCCGAAATCCAGGTTCAGGTTAATCCGAGCCCCCTGCCTGGGGAACTTGTCCATGACGGTTTTAGCTGGAATGTGCTTATTCAAAGCTGTGACAAGACGGTCCTCATAGGGATATAAGATGTCAGATAGGCCAATATTGCTCCTACAAGTCGCGCCGGCTATACTCAGGATTCCAGTCCTGAAAGCGGTCGAATCCGTGAAAGCCGGATTCTGCCGGTAAGCGAGATGGTACCCGTCCAAAAAAAAACCAGACTGGAAATTCTGCGCGGACAATCCGGCTGAGATCATCACAATCGCAAAGGATACGATAAACTTTCTCATAGTCTAGTCCATATTGATCAAATGTTCAATGTCCTGCTTGACCCTGTTCAAACGCATGATGTAAGCTACCAGCTTAGGATCCACAGTAAGGCCCTCCGGCACCTCAAGGGCAATGTTCTTCAATCTGATGGCCTGTTTCTCATTCAGCGGGGTGTTCGTCATCACTCCACCCCCGATACTGAATTCCATACGGATGCCGTCAAAGGGAACGATAGTGTCGGTGTTGAATCCAATCTCGATCCGGGAAGATGACGGGGCGTCAAGCGTCCCAGCCTTGATGTCGCTCTTCACCACGGGAGAATACTCACTGACCACATTCCCATCCTTGTCGATCATTTCCATATGGAGGCTCAGGTCCACAGGAATGGTGTTGACAGCATCCATAGTGATTCTCATCGGGCTGATGAAATCAAGGGTCATTGTCGTGTCTACGCCGAAGCCGTGGATGTCCTTATCCGCGGAAAATGACGCATCCTTTCCCAGTCGCAGAGGCATAAATGCCCGGTTGGTGACCTTGAAACCGTAGTCTACTCCCGGACGGACTTTAACCCACGTCTCATCCTGACTTACCTCGACACTACCGAAGGTAACTGCCATAACTGACTCCCTTCCTTGGAGAATATCGGTAAGTCCGTCAATCTTGTAGGACATGCTTCCTTCTGGGGCATTCTTCCCACTTCCGGAAAAATAAAGGCTTGTATTCATCTCCGCAGGGAAATGAATTGGAGTATTTCCATAAAAACTGCCGAGTGGGAACTCTCCCAACGCATCGAACTCATCGTTGTAGATTCGCAGTATAGTACTGTATTCCACACCGACGGGATATCTGCTTTCCACCTGGAACTCACACTCAAGATCGTATGGTTCCAGATCAGCATAGGAGGTAAGAAGGTTCAGTGTAATAGGGAAAGAGAAGAGGTTAAGGACAACGGGGGTCTCACCCAAAATCACCTCCGCCTCATTGAATTTGCCTTCAGGAATACTGACAGAAACACCGCCGTCAAGGTTCACATCTCCACTGAGTTCAGCGGTCGGGTCAGCCGATGAAAGCCGTAACGTCCCGTTCAGAGAGACGACACCCTCAAGATTCATCTCACTATCATCCGGGACCTGAATGCCGCTTTCCACAAACAGCTTGTTCACGGTAACCGGTACCTTCAAGCCGTCCTTGGAAGAAACGGTCAAGTCTTTGTCAAGCGTGAGGACGTGGTCGGAAGTGAGGGAGAACGGCTCCGAAGATCCCGAGGCGAATGCCCATTCGGGGAGCTCAATCATCGTTCCTCTCAAGAGCGTGAACCCTTTCAAAGAAGCCAGATTGAAGGAGATAACCCACTCCATCGGCTCAAGGTCGACTTCCTTGACGGCCGATATCCTGTTGCCGAGCCCCTCGGTCCCCATTGTGAATCCAATCGGGATCTTCACCGGAATCTCCCTGGATTTCCATCCGGATGGGAAGTTGGCGGGAATCTCCACCTTGTCTTCACTCAGGGAGGGCAGAATGGCGACTGAATCGATCAGGTATTCAACTTCCCTCTTGCTTGAGTCGATGAGAACGCAAAGGTTTCCTCCCCCATCGAAATCAAAAAGATCGGTTTTCTTAAGAACCTGTTTCTGCACTTTCACGATTCCCCTGACAAGGGGGCCAATGGAAACGGATTCCAATGAGCCGATCGGAAGGGTCGCACCGGGAATCACAGTGACTGTACGGTCCACTTCCTTATTCAAATCATAGTCTCTGTCAATGGAGCATGCTGAAATGGCCAGCATGACGAAGACTGAAGACCAAAAGCGATGTTTAATCATAGGTATTGTTTTTTTCTAATACCCGAATACATCCTCGAGAGTGAGATGCTTGACTGGGCCGAGAGTGGAGATGAACTCGGTGTCAAAATCACTCTCACGGCCGAGGAAGCCGTAGATATACTCCCGGTTCTTAATCCACTTCTCCTGGAAAGCTTTCACGTCAGCGAGGGTCATGTTCTGGACA
>JAFROA010000308.1 GCA_017429885.1 Bacteroidales bacterium
CGGATTCAATGAGTTCCTCACGGGTGAATACTCTGCCGGGATTGGAAACCAGGAGACTCAAAAGCTCAAATTCAGCCTTTGTCAAGTCAAGAGGCTCTCCGTACAATAAAGCGGTCTTGCGCTGGTGATCGATAACAAGATCGTCAAGATTCAGTAAATCAGCGTCTTCCCTCTTACCCATCTTAGCCTCGACTGCATTGATCACATAGTCGCCGCACTTCTCGCACTCTCGGACAATGTCAACGAATATGGTACCCAAAGAGAAGGAATATTTTCCGGCATCCACATCCATAGTGTTCTGGGAGCGCAGTTTGTTACGAAGATCATCAATGTCATTCTCAAGAGCCCAGGACTCATCAGGATCTCCCTCACCCTCAAGCACTTTGATCATATTGACGAAGGCTTTGTCCAGAAGGTCGAACATGGCGGCGATTCCCTCTTCCTGAACCGGAAGGAACTGCTCTTTCTCCTTATGGCGACGATCAATCATCCTGGAGAGGTTCAAGCAGCTGTCTCCTATACTTTCCAACTCACTTACGGCACGAAGCATGGCGCGGATCTTACGCTTAGTCTCGTCACTAAGATGAGAGTTGGAGACTTGGGCCAGGTAGCTTCCGATCTCACTCTCAAGACGGTCGGACATCTTCTCCATCTCCCGAACTCGCTCGATCTTCTTCTCAAAAGCCGAATCATCAGTCTCAGCGTACAACTCCCGGACAAGGGCGAACATCTGGCGCATTCTGTCCGCGAAGAGAGTGGTCTCCTTTTGTGCCTGAAGGACAGAGATTTCCGGGGTCTTCATGATACCGGACTGGATGTACTGGAGGCGGAACTCCTCATCAGTGTTCTTCTGAGGAATAATGTAAGACACCACTTTCTCAAGTTGAGGGATAAACCAGATCAGTATCGCGGTGTTCGTCACATTGAACATCGTATGGAAGGTGGCCAGCACGAACGAGAGCCTGGCTGGACTCTGCGAGTCGGCAAGAGGATCGACCCCGACAATCGAACAAGCGGTGTTGACGAAGGGATAGAACAGGCACAAGACCCATAGGACACCGAACACATTGAAAAGCAGATGCGCCAAAGCGGCCCGTCGGGCCTGCGTGTTCGCCGAGAGCGCCGCCACATTGGCGGTCACGGTCGTTCCTATATTCTCACCCATGACTAGGGCGATACCCTGATAGATTGTCAGTACCCCGCTTGTGCAGAGAACCATGGTGATGGCCATAAGGGCGGCTGAGGACTGGGCTATGACAGTAAGTATTCCACCAACCAAGAGGAATAGCAGAATGGTCAGATAGCTTCCGGAATCAAAAGAAGAGAAGAAGTTGACAACTCCCTCATTGTGAGCCAGATCCATCTCGCGGCCTGTCATATTCAATGTGCCTAAGGCGAAGAACATGAACGAGAGACCGAACAGGAAATCGCCGAGATAGCGGTGTTTCCTGCTCTGGATCAAAATGACCGCCACGAGGAATACCGGCCAGACAAGATTCGCGATATTGAATGAGAATCCGGCAGACATGATCCATGCCGAGAGAGTGGTTCCGATATTCGCTCCCATGATCACAGAGATGGCCTGTGAGAGCGAAAGGAGCGCGGCGTTGACAAAGGAAACTGTCATCACCGTCGTCGCGGCTGAAGACTGTACAGCGACGCAGACGAGCATTCCAGTGAGCACCCCGGTGAAACGGTTGGTAGTCATTGCCCCGAGGATGTGTCGCAGGCCGGGGCCAGCCATCTTCTGCAGGGCCTCGCTCATCACCTTCATACCATACATCAGGAGGGCGATTGAGCCGAGAAGCTTGAATACTGTAAGGATCATGCTACAAATTTACATGCTTTTCATCTTATGGGAAAATCATTTTTCATTATTTTATCAACAATTTATCAATCAGTTTAATTGAGTATATTCGCGAAGGAAAGAATAATGAACCATACTATGAGACTAAAGAGATTGTTTTCAGCCGTTGCCCTCGCGGCTTTGGTTTTCACCTCTTGCGGAGGATCAAGGAATACCCAACCTACGCCCACATCTTTCAATAACGCCACTGAAGGGGCGACAGTGTATTTCACTTCGGACATAAGCCCGAAAGGTCTCGTGGACATATACAAAGCCCTTGGAGTGAAAGCGGAGGGCCGTGTGGCCGTGAAAATTTCAACTGGAGAGTCCGCCAAGAGCAATCACCTGCGTCCTGAATTGATTAAGGACCTTGTCCATGAGGTCAACGGAACCCTGGTAGAGTGCAACACCGCCTATGGAGGCAGCAGGGCCAACACCGAAGCTCACCGGAAGGCGATTAAGGAGCGTGGTTTCGAGACCGTCGCCCATGTGGACATCATGGATGAGGATGGAGATATCCGCATTCCCGTCAAGGACAAGTCCCACATTCAGTACGACCTCGTCGGGAGCCATATTCAGAACTATGACTTTGTGATCAACCTGGCGCATTTCAAGGGCCACGCCATGGGAGGATTCGGAGGGGTTCTCAAGAATCAGAGCATAGGTGTAGCTTCATCGGCCGGGAAATTGTACATCCACTCAGCCGGTAGATCTTCCACAAAATGGCTGGACGATGACCAGGATGGTTTCCTTGAGTCAATGGCAGCGGCGGCCCAAGGCGTCCATGACTATTTCAAGACTGAGGGGAAAAACATAATCTACATCGATGTGATGAACAACATGTCGGTGGATTGTGACTGCGACGGCAATCCTGACAAGCCCCGTGTGAGCGATATCGGCATTCTTGCCTCGACAGACCCCGTGGCTCTTGATCAGGCCTGCATCGACTTGGTCTTCAACCATCATGACACTGACGGGAATACCGCCATTCCTCTTCAGCAGAGAATAAACCGCCAGCATGGCCTCCACATCCTGGAATATGCGGAGAGCATCGGACTTGGCGGCAGGAAATACAAATTAGTCAGCATTGATAAATAGCTCCACGATTATAGCCGGCCGGGAATGCCTGTTATCTGAGGCGGAATCCCCACAATTTATTCTGATCCAACCTCTTGGCAACCATGAGAGGAAGGACTTTCATAACGAGGTCGAGATGATAAGGGCATCCTCCTGTGTCCCTTTCACCATGGCCGGCTTCCAGGTCCTCGATTGGGATCTGGACCTCAGTCCATGGCACGACCCTGCCATAAACCGGGACCCGGTGGTAGGTTCCGCCTCATACGACACCTTGAGATTTATCACCGATGACCTGTTTCCAGCACTATTTGACAAATACGGTGAGCTGCCCGTGATTCTTGGTGGATACTCTTTAGGAGGTCTTTTCTCTTTATGGACAGCGACTGTCTGCGACAGGTTCCCCGCAATCGCGGCCGCCTCCCCTTCTTTATGGATAAAGGATTGGGGGAAATATTCAATTGCCCACCCCACAAAAGCGAAGATGGTGTACCTGAGTCTCGGCGACAAGGAAGAACATGTCCGCAACCAAGCAATATCGAAAGTAGGCGATGCCGTGAGAGGAGAATATGCTCTTCTCCGGGAAAGGCTTGGCGAGGACAATGTCTCCCTGGTTTGGGAAGAAGGCGGACACTTTACCGACAACGCCCGCCGACTCGCTTCCGCATTCGCATGGTGCCTGCGTCGTTGGCTCAGTATTTGCGAAAACAGCTGACCGGATTATCTCTGGCTCAGCATGCACATTCGGGACCACATATCACTCACTTGGCGCTACGGGAAAGTAGTGTTTCTGGTTGGAGCGATATACAATTTGGTCTGCGCGCTGCTTCAACGGGTTGATTTCTCTTACTCTTTTCTCGTTGATGCCTTTATCCTGAAAGTACCGCTAACGGCAATCACCGTTTACATGGTGAAGCAGTTCCGTGAAAGGGACGCGGTTTTCTTCTATATCAATTTAGGGCTTTCCAGCCGTAAAATGCTGACACGGATCATTCTCGCCGATTATTTGGCATTCGCCATCCTTATGACCATCATGCTCCTGATCCATGGATAAGCATAAACTCATAGTGGATAGCGTGGTGGTCCGTTTTCGTGATAAGACGGTCCTGAGCGGTGGCTATATCACTTCCGAAACAGGTATGGTGACTGGGCTTCTTGGTCGGAATGGCGCGGGGAAATCCTGTATGTTCAGGGCTTTGATGGGTGGTCTCAAGGTGGAAAACGTGATGGTGAACATCGACGGAAAGCCGGTGGACCGCATGTTTATCGGCAGGTCAATCAAGTATCTTCCGCAAGGACGCTTGATTCCTGAGGGAATGAGACTGCATCGCGCGTTTGAACTGTATGGCGTTAACTACTGGGCCTTCGTGAACAGAGTGCCCAAATATTCCCGCCACTATGATTCTGCCATATATGAGCTCTCTGGTGGCGAGGCGCGTCTCGCTGAACTTTATCTGGTTCTCATGAGTGACGCTCCATTTTACATCCTTGATGAACCATTCACTCTGGTCGACCCCGTGAATATAGAAGAGGTCAAAGCCCTGATCCGTGAACGCGGCAAAGATCACGGCATCATAGTTACCGACCACAACTACGACGCCATTTCCACGGTCGCCGACAATCTATTTGTCATATCTGATGGATATACTAGTCAAGTTCAGAGTCGGGACTACCTGGTCCGGCACGGCTATTTGAGGCCATAAAACAAATAACCCGCTGAGATTCAGCGGGTTACTGTGGTGCTGGGAAGAATCGAACTGCCGACACATGGATTTTCAGTCCATTGCTCTACCATCTGAGCTACAGCACCAGGTGTTTTGGGATTGCAAAGATAGATAAAAAACATTTCTATACAAATTTTTTTTGGTAAATTCGCCTTGATGCACAGATTACGGTACATACAAACGCTTCTCCCGCTCCGCTTGAAGTGGGAGCCATTCTATTCATATTCCGAAGAACAACTCCCTGGCTCACTAGCCGTTGGAGATAGGGTCAGGGTCGAGTTCGGAGGAAAAGAATATGTGGCCGTGGTGACAGCCGTGGATGCGGAAGACGAGGCCGGCGCCGTTGGCTACGACAGGATCAAGCCGATAATCGGACCGGCAGAGGGACTTGACAGGATTTCCCAGGAAGAGACAGGTTTATGGAGGATGGTTTCGGATTATTACCTGTGCACCCCCGGAGAAGTCTACAAAGCGGCTTATCCAGCCGGCAAGGTTGAGGAGGAGGAAGTCAAGGCCCGGGTCAAGGATAGAATACAGGAAAGAATCGCTAAACTGGAAGATAAGATAGCGAAAGCGAGAAGGGAGGACACGAAAGAAAGGTATATCGCTCAGAGAGATGTTCTTCTGCGGCAAGGCCACTGTCCAGGGGCCGTACTCAGCCGCAGCGAAGCGAGAATGGACGCGGCCACGGACAGGTGGCCTGCCGCCATAGAACTTTCTGATGCCCAATCGGAAGCATATTCCAAGATCAAGGAGATACTCAGCAATCGGAAACCTGCTCTCCTTCGCGGGGTGACAGGATCCGGGAAGACTGAGATCTATCTAAAACTTGCCGCCGAGACTCTCGCACGTGGAAAGAATGTCCTGTATATGGTTCCTGAGATCGCTCTGAGCAGGCAGCTCGAGGACAGGATCCGGGAGCACTTCCCAACGGAACTGATAGTCTTCCATTCCGGGGAGACTTTAGCGAAAAGGGCCGACGCGGCGACTCACATCAAGAGCGATCCATATCTGGCTCTAGGGACCAGAAGTTCCGTATTCTTGCCACATAAAGATCTTGGGCTTGTCATAGTTGACGAGGAGAACGACCCTTCGTATAAGCAAGACAATCCGGCTCCCAGGTATAATGGAAGGGAAGCTGCGATCATGCTCGCCGGACTTCATGGGGCCGCGATAATCTTGGGGTCTGCTACACCGTCCCTCGAGTCCCTGTACAACTGCTCCGTAGGAAGATTTGGACTTATCGAGCTCAATACCAGGTATTTCCAAGCGGAAGACTCA